>NZ_CP061317.1:300000-416271 GCF_018688355.1 Polynucleobacter sp. AP-Elch-400A-B2
TAAGATTACAAGCGGCTCCACTGCAGAAATTGCTGATTTGATAAATAACTTATATTTGAGTATTATTAAGGCTGGCACTTACAAAGCCTCAAGCATTAAAGTAGCTGAGGCAGCCAAGGTAATTGAGAATAGTCAGCGTGATATAAATATTGCGTTTATGAATGAGCTGTCTATTATTTTTAACTTGCTTGACATAGATACCAAAGAGGTTTTGCAGGCCGCGTCAACAAAATGGAATTTTTTACCTTTTACTCCTGGTTTGGTGGGCGGCCATTGCATTGGTGTAGATCCATATTATCTAACGCACAAGGCTCAAGAGTTGGGCTATAAGTCTGAAATTATATTATCTGGCAGAAGAATAAATGACAATATGCCTGCATATGTAGCATCCAAGATTGCCAAGGGGTTAGTGACTAGTGGTTATAATTTGTCTAAGTCTTCTGTCGGGGTGCTTGGTATTACTTTCAAAGAAGATTGCTCTGATATTAGAAATAGCAAGTCAATTGAATTAGTTCAAGAGCTTAAAACATGGGGAATTAATGTATTAGTTAGTGATCCTTTGGCAGAGTTCCGCGAGGTGAAAAACTCTTACGGTATTGAGCTTGGTGATTTTTCATCCTGGGCTAACTTGAGTGCCTTAGTTATTGCAGTTCCTCATGAAAATTATTACTCATTATCACCCCACCTTTTATCCCCTCTTTTTGCTATCAATCAAAAACCATTCTTGGCAGATTTAAAATCTATTTTTGATCGAAATATTTTTGAGGAAAATGGATTTAAGGTATTTCGTCTCTAATTTTATTATGGTTTATTAGATGTCTATTATTGTGACTGGTGGCGCTGGTTTTGTAGGATCATCCTTATGCATCAGGCTAAAACAGGCATTCCCAAAATGCAAAATAATTGCGCTTGATAATCTGAAGCGGAGAGGTTCTGAGCTTAATTTATCTCGCTTAGTATCGGCTGGCATTTATTTCCAACATGCGGATGTTAGGTGCAGCGAAGACTTAATATTTAAAGATGTTGATTGGGTCATTGAGTGCTCTGCTGAACCATCTGCGCTCTCCGGTGTGAATGGTGATACCGGGTATTTAATTAATACAAATTTAATGGGTACCTATAATTGTCTTGAAATGGCTAGAAAAAATAAAGCTGGATTCCTTTTTCTTTCAACAAGCCGAGTTTACCCTTACAAGTCGTTTGAGCATTTGGATTATCACATCAGTAATACTCGCTTCAATTTGTCTCCTAATTCTGAAGCTATTGGTTTGACCCACAAAGGAGTTAGTGAGGAGTTTTCAACTCAAGGACCCAAAACGTTATATGGAGCCTCAAAGCTTGCTTCAGAATTACTTATAACTGAATACTCGCAGAATTTTGATTTGCGTACGATTGTAAATAGATGTGGAGTCCTCGCTGGTCCATGGCAGATGGGTAAGGTTGATCAGGGTTTCATGGCCCTCTGGATGGCGCGTCATCTTTTTGGAGGGAACCTTTCTTATATAAATTATGGTGGCAAAGGTCTTCAGTTGAGAGATGTTTTGCATGTACAAGATTTGGTTGATTTGGTGATAATCCAGCTATCTACACCTGAGCTTTACAAAGGCCAAACGTTTAATGTTGGGGGGGGGTTGAGTGGAAGCATTAGCTTGTGCGAGCTCACCTCTATTTGCTCTGACATCACTGGAAATACATTGGAAATCATTCCCAATTTAGATGTAAGGCCTGGAGATTTACCGTGGTATGTCACCGATACATCAAGAATTGAAGCCATTTCAGGATGGAGGCCAAAAAAATCAGTTAATCAAATCCTGGAGGATATATATGAATGGCTCGATGAAAATAGAGACTTGCTGGCTCCTATATTTAGCCCCAAGGTTAGCTAGCAGAAGGACTATCGAATGAGTATCGCAATTGTTACTGGATCTGCTGGGCTAATTGGTTCCGAGACCGCTAAATTTTTCACATCTAAGGGTTTTGATGTTGTCGGCATAGATAATGACATGCGGGCCAAATTTTTTGGTAACGAGGCCTCTACCGCCTGGAATAGAGAGCTTTTAGAAAAGAATCTGCACGGTTATAAACATTATGATTGTGATATTCGGGATCATGAAGCATTAAAGAATATATTTTCTCGGTATGGTAAAAATATTGAGGCAATAATTCATACTGCAGCACAGCCTTCGCATGACTGGGCCGCCAGGGATCCAGAAATGGATTTCACAGTCAATGCAAACGGCACGCTCAATATGCTGGAATCAACTAGACGTTTTTGTCCTGATGCGGTATTTATGTTTACATCTACAAATAAGGTATATGGAGATACCCCAAATTATCTGCCCCTGATCGAGAAGGAGACAAGGTGGGAGCTCGAAAACCATGAGTACGCACTTCATGGAGTAGATGAATCTATGTCGATTGACCAGTCAAAACATAGCTTATTTGGGGCCTCTAAAGTTGCCGCAGATATTTTGGTGCAAGAATATGGTCGATATTTTGATATGAAAACGGGCGTATTTAGGGGGGGGTGTTTAACTGGGCCGGCACATTCGGGGACAAAGTTACATGGTTTTCTATCATATTTAGGAAAGTGTGTGTTTACGGGTGAAAATTATTCGATCTTGGGTTACAAAGGTAAGCAGGTGCGAGATAATATTCATAGTTTTGATTTGGTAAACATGTTCTGGCATTTTTTTTCCAACCCACGCTCCGGTGAGGTTTATAACGCTGGAGGCGGGAGATTTTCGAATTGCTCAATGTTAGAGGCAATTAGCATGTTTGAGGAATCATTAAGCAGACCCTTAAATTACCAGTATGTTGAGGGCAATAGATCTGGTGATCATGTATGGTGGATCAGTGATACTCGTAAATTTCAAAATCATTACCCAGGTTGGAGCTATAACTACAGCATAGAAAGAATAATAAAAGAGATTGCAGAAGCCGTATCTGAGGGTAGGTAGCTTGTCAAAAATATTATTCGTTACCGACTATCTACCTAGTTCAAATTTTAGTGGTTCCGGGGTGACTTCAAGCGCAGCAATTCATGCGCTACTAAAAAAGGGTCATACTGTCCATATTCTGGCTTTGTCTTGCAATGCTTATGAATCAAAGGTTGTAGATTCGAATCTTATTGAGGCTTGGGATCTACTGGGAGTTAAGTCCAGCATATTAAATTTTGATAAACTAATTGCTAATAATTTTTCGGGCTTGAAAGGCTTGATAAATAAACTTGCGATTATCATTTGGCCAGAAAAATATCTTCCGCTTGGGGTGATTGCAAAAAAAAATATTAATGACTTTATTCGCCATATTAGTCCTGATAAGGTTGTTGCCTATCACTGGAACGCGGGCCTTGCCATTAAATCTATTGATGTTAAGAGGTATTTAGTAGTTGGCGACCCATTGCATTTACCCATTCTATATGGCTCAAAGCTATTGGTTGATGACAAAAAACAATTGATGCGATTCTATGTAAAGGAGGCAATAAATTACCTCCTTTCAAAGAGATTGATTAAATTGATGTCTGAAATTATGAATGCAGTCAATGCCTGCGGTGCATTTGCTGCTCATCATGCCGATAAATTAAGTCAATCAAGCATCTCCGGTTGCCAATATATTCATACCCCTGTGGCGGATCCTTCGCCCAATCAAGTTGGATGCGAGAATAAAAGTCAGGTATTGAAAATATTGCATATTGGACATTTGCAGGGTACGGCAACTATAGCTGGCATTCAGCTAATTGGTGACGAGGTCATACCCGTCTTGAACAAGAGTAATTTAGATTATGAGATGCATTTCGTTGGCGCTTTTTCAGAAAGACTACCAGAGATAATTAAGAAAAAATTGGGTGGCGATCACATCAAATTTAAAGGTGAAATATATCCACCTGATGCAGAATTTACCTCTAGCCACTGCTTGCTTGTTGCAACGCCTATTGAGCTTGGCATTAGAGTTCGGATAATTACTGCATTTTCTTTCGGCTCATGCATAGTTGCGCATGTTGCCAATGCAAAGGGAATACCTGAATTAGTGCATGGATTCAACTGCATGCTGGGCAATTCAGGCGCCGAATTGGCGGAGCATTGCCTGGAAATATTTAAGAACCCCTTATTGAGGCGGAGACTTCAAGTAAATGCTAGAAATACTTTTGAGCAATATTTTTCGGCTGAAGTTGTGGGGGAAGAGTTATGTGAATTAATGGAGGAATATCATTAATACTTTGCTTAAAAATTTAATAATTGCTGAAATTGGTTCAGTACATGATGGGTCCTTTGGGAATGCGCTAAAGTTAATTGATTTAGCTGCTAAATGTGGAGCTAACTCCGTAAAATTTCAAACTCACATTGCAAGCGCTGAAACGGTAGTGAATGCTCCATCTCCCTCTTATTTCAATTCAGAATCCAGATACGAGTATTTTATTAGGACCAGTTTTTCAAAGGCTCAATGGATAGAACTAAAGGCATATGCTGAAGATTTGAATTTACTCTTTCTTTCCTCACCATTTTCTTTGGAGGCCATTGAATTACTTGAAGATATTGACATTAAGGCTTATAAGATTCCTTCGGGCGAAATTACAAATCACCCCCTCTTGGAGGAGGTTGCAAAACTTAAAAAGCCAGTACTTCTCTCCTCGGGGATGAGTAATTGGTCTGAGCTTGACGAAGCTGTATCCATCATTCAAGGCGCATGTCCTTTGGTTGTTATGCAGTGCTCATCTCAGTATCCTTGCCGAGCAAGTAACGTTGGCATTAATATAATTTCTGAAATTAGAAAGCGCTATTCTGTCCAAGTAGGTTTCTCTGATCATACATTGGGTTATGCGGCCCCAATTTCTGCTGCAGCACATGGTGCAACTGTAATAGAAAAGCATCTAACCTTTTCGCGTGGCATGTATGGTAGTGATGCCCCTCATTCCATGGAGCCGCAAGAATTTATCCTTATGGCCAAGGAAATTAGGGATGCATGGGTAATACTTGAAAACCCTGTTAATAAAAGTTCGAATGAACAGTATCAAGAAATGAAGAATGTGTTTGAAAAAATAATCTTAGCCAAAAAAGAAATTATGGAGGGAGAGACACTTGAGTTTAATAAGCTTTCTTTTAAAAAAGCAGGTTTAGGTACCTCAGCATCTCGTTGGTCTTCGTTGGTGGGGTTAAAAGCTAAGAGAAATATTGCAACTGATGAAAAAATAATGGGGGAAGACTTTGAATAAACCCACCAATAGTCTTAAACATGATTGCAATATTTGCAGTCACCCAATAGAAGAAAAAGTATTAACAATCTTCAATCCGGATAGATTTGAATTGGCGGCTGGTATTGTTAAGGGGGAATGCGAGAGAGCCTGGTTTAAATGTGCACATTGCTCGGCTCTTTCCAATATTAGATTAGACAACAATAATGCCAAGTTAAAGAAAATAGAAAGCTCTTATTACAATATAGATTTTGGTGGTATTGATTTGATGGAGCGATTCAATAAAATCCAAAATTTACCAAGAGATAAGTCAGATAATAAAGCTAGGGTTGAGCGTATTGTTGAGTTTTTTAATAATTGGACTGCGCAACACTCAAAACTTAATTTTAATCTCCTTGATATAGGAGCAGGCCTGGGAGTATTTGCTGATGAATTTATAAAGCGACAGTTAAATTCTAATTGGTCATTAACTTTAATAGAGCCCGATTTGATGGCTGTAGATCATTTAAGGAAGTTATCTCTAAATCGGGTGAATATATTTGATGGAAGATTCGAAAATTTTCCTGATAAGCAGAAATTTGATCTTTGCACACTCAATAAAGTCCTCGAACATATTGAATTTCCATTGAGTTTTCTAAAGGGAATTCAGAGATTTTTGGATCCAAATTTTGGCATTTTATATGTTGAGGTTCCAGATTCAGAGACAGTTAACTATCGTAAAGCCGAAGATAACATTTTGGGGTCCCTGCATCATCACCTATATGACGTGGAAAGTCTGGGTCACGTGCTAACAAGAGCAGGCTATATCCCGTTATTAATTCAACGGGTAGTAGAAAATAGCGGGAAATTATCTATAATTTCATTTTCAACGGTTAGAGCTTCTTTTGTCAGAATGGCATCAACAGAATAATATGGCAAATCATAAAAGAAAGATTTGTGTAGTCATTGGCTCTCGAGCTAATTACAGCTCAATTAAATCCGCAATGTCAGCCATTACTAATCATCCAGGATTGAAGCTGCAAATAATAGCTATGGCTTCATCAATATTGGATAAGTATGGCAATGTTTCCGATCTTATCGAAGGCGATGGGTTTTTAATTGACGAACGATTGCATACTCACATTGAGGGGGAGTCACCTGTAACGATGGCTATGTCAACAGGGTTGGCATTGGTTTCTTTGCCGGGGGCTTTCGAAAGATTGGCGCCTGACATTGTTTTAACTATTGGTGATAGGTTCGAAACAATGGCTACTACGCTAGCTGCTGCTTATATGAATATTCCAATTGCTCACACAATGGGCGGAGAAGTTAGTGGGACGATTGATGAGAGCATACGCCATGCCGTTACCAAATTTGCACATATTCATTTTCCCGCTTCGAATGGTGCCAAAAAAAGGATTTTACGTTTGGGGGAGCTGCCATTACACGTTCACATGGTTGGGTGCCCTCGCATCGATCTAGTAAAGAGTATTCTCAACCAGGGGCACGCCGCATTAAAGGATGGTCTTTTTAATTTTGGCGTAGGAGGTAAGCTTAACCTGAGTGCACCATTTCTTTTGGTATCTCAACACCCGGTTACCACTGAGTATGGGTCTGGGGAAGGGCAGATAACTCGTACATTGGAGGCGGTAAGTGAGGTTGGCATGCAGGCAATAGTTTTGTGGCCAAATTCAGATGCGGGATCAGATGATATTGCTAAGGGTATCCGAAAGTGGAGGGAGGCTGGAAAAGATGAGAATATGCACTTTTTTAAAAATCTCCCTACAGAGCTTTATATAAGCCTCATGGATAAGACATCATGCCTGATAGGTAACTCTAGTAGCGGAATCAGAGAGGGCGCATATATTGGAACCCCGGTTGTAAATATTGGATCCAGACAGAATGCTCGTGAAATGGGTCAGAATGTACTTAATGTTGATGGTGATAAAGAAAATATCATTGATGCAATTAAATTTCAAGTTAATCATGGAAAATACAATAAAGATACTATTTATGGAGATGGTGTTGCAGGTGTAAAAATTGCTGAAATATTAGCTTCAGAGACGGTCAATATACAAAAATGTATTACTTATTAAATGGATTTGACTCATTAAAACATTAGCATTAATTCCTGCCAGAGGTGGGTCAAAGGGTATTCCCCAAAAAAATATTAAAGTTTTTTCTGGGAAGCCCTTAATAGCGCACACTATTGAAACCGCTCTTCAATCGGGCTTTATTGACGATGTTTTGGTTTCAACGGATAGTCCTGAGATTGCTAAAATTTCTATTGATTATGGTGCAGAAGCACCCTTCTTGAGGCCTCAGGAAATATCTGGGGATAATTCGCAAATACTGGAAACAATCGTTCATGCATTAAATTTCTTAATGTGCGAAGGTAGGTGCTATTCAAGGATAGTGCTGCTGCAACCAACGTCCCCATTAAGAACAACTCAAGACATAGATTCAGCATTGAGCATGTTTATGCTATCAGATGCATCTAGTCTAGTCAGTGTTGAATCTGTGCCTCACAAATTTAATCCAGAATCCATAATGTTTATTGAGGATGGATTGTTGATTGGTAAAGAAGGAATGCCTAGACATGGAGCTTTGAGACAAGATAAAAAAAACTACTATGTTAGAAATGGGCCAGCTATTTTAATTTCAAAGCATTCGGTAATAAGTAGGGGTAGTCTTTATGGAGAGCATGTAATTCCATATGTTATGGATAGAGTTTCATCAATTGATATTGATGATCTGAATGATTGGTCTGACGCAGAATATCATTTCAATTTGAGAGCTAAAAAAGATGTTTTTAAAAAAACATAGAAATGTTTTCATAGGTGGTAGGTGGATGGACAGCCAGCTCCTGTATTTGATTCCAATTGTTGACGGTTACTGCAAAGAAAAGAAAATTGATACCATCTACTTTGAAAGAAAAAATATAAAAAAAATTCAAGAAAACGAGATAATTAATTCAATACTTAAAAACTATAATGTAATTTACTGCCCTAGGGATTCATATTTCTTGTTAAGATCATTTAGAAAGCCCCTTCGGGTAGCAATATTTATCATCAAAAAAATGGCCTTGAAAAGAGCAGATTTGTTAGGGAATCAGGATTGGCATTCCTCGCAGATTGAGCATGGAATTTGGGATCTCTCAGTCAACTACAGCCCCGATGGATGTTTAAACCCTACATTTTTTAATAAATTTCGTTCAATTATCAAATCCCTTACTGCAATTGATAAGGCAGGATGGCTTTTAGAAAGCGGTACCCAGGCTGCGTTTCTTGGGCATACAGTTTATGATATGCGATCATTATTGGCTGTATTGAGGGAGCGTATTTCTGTTTTTTCTCATTCCGCATACCACATTTATCGACTTCCAAAGCTATATGATTTAAGCGCAACAAGGTTTGAAATTAATTTTTTAGAAAATGCCCTTGGTGAAATTGACGATAATGCTGTTAAGCAATATTGGGATAATCGATTAAATGGTTACTCAGCATATGAAGATGTTAACGCCGCAAGGGATAAGCCTCCGCTAAGCTTAATAAATGTGAATGAGAATATTATTATGCTTCACATATTTCGCGACTCACCATTTAATTATATTGAACCATCAAGAATCTTTGCCGACTATATTGACTGGATAAATCATACGCTGGGAATTATTGCAAAAGCAAAGAGTAACTGGGTTATTAAATTTCATCCGAGCGCTGGACGTTGGGGGGAGAATCAGAAAGTTTGGGTAGATTCAATCTTAAGGAGGAGTAATATTTCTTTGCCCAATAATGTATCGATAGATACCGAAACTTCTAATTTTGAGATGTTGAAAAATGCAAAAAAGATTATTACTTATGCTGGAACATCTCACCTTGAGGCATCAGCTTTCGGAATAAAACCCATTGTTATCGATGGAACTACGTTAGATGATTATTGCCCTTTTTCTGTCCATAAGCCAAAAAATATAAAAGAATACGAGGACCTAATAAATGAACCATATTCTGAATTTTTCAAACAAAAACTTGATGTAGTAAATTTTTCTAAGCAGCTTATATATATAAGAGAAATTTATTCTAATTTAAGATCTGAAGTAGGCGGCCTTACAGTTTATCGTGGTGACATTCAGGATGTTTTTGATAGGGACTTCGAATTAACGGCGGGAAAAGTAAAAAATCATTTGGCTTTTCTAAATAGACTTGGTGGAGAATTCGCCAAAGGATTAATGCATACAGTTAGAAAGATTGAAGTTTAATAATTTTTTATGAAAAAGAGCGGCTTAAAAACAATTCTTGTAACTGGTGGTGGAGGTTATATTGGATCTCATGCCTGCAAGGCGCTTGCGGATGCTGGTTATTTACCAATAACATATGATAATTTTGTTTATGGGCATCAATCCGCTGTCCAGTGGGGGCCATATTACGAAGGTGATATTTGTGATAGAAATAGTTTGGCTGAAGCTTTTGAGCTTTATCAACCAGAGGCAGTCCTTCATTTTGCAGCGTATGCTTATGTAGGTGAGTCAGTCATAAATCCTGGAAAGTATTATCGAAACAATGTAGTAGGTTCATTAACTTTACTAGAGGTTATGCGCGATTATGGGGTAAAAAAAATCATATTTTCAAGCACCTGCGCTACATATGGACTCCCTGCATATTCGCCAATAGATGAGGTTCATTCCCAGCGCCCAATAAGTCCATATGGTGCCTCTAAGTTGATGATTGAAAGGATTATTTCTGATTTTGAGGTGGCGCATGACATAAAGTCCATATCGTTGCGTTACTTCAATGCGGCGGGCGCTGATCCTGCTGGAAAAATTGGAGAGGACCACAATCCTGAGACTCACTTGATTCCGCTATTATTTAATGTCGCATTGGGGAGGACTCCTGCAATAACAATATTTGGCTCTGATTACGAAACATCTGATGGGACATGTATCCGGGATTACATTCATGTAGCTGATCTTGCTGATGCCCATCTAAAGGCACTCTTATTCCTTGAGGAAAATATGCAAAGCCAGTCCTTTAATTTAGGAGGTGGAAGAGGCTATTCTGTCATTGAGGTCATTAGAGAGGCCGAAGCAGTAATTGGAAAAAAAATACAATTCAACTTTGGCGCCAGAAGAGAAGGTGACGCCCCTATTTTAGTAGCCAACTCAAATAAGGCGAAAGAAATGCTGAGTTGGGCGCCAAATTTCCCAGAATTAAAGGATATTCTTAGAACATCATGGAAGTGGCATAGTAAAAATTTGTGAAAATATTGCATATAAATCACTCCGATACTCAGGGTGGCGCAGCACGTGCGGCCTTTCGAATTCATGATAGCTTGTTAGCAGCTGGAATAACTTCACGAATGTGGGTTAATCAATCATTTTCAGGTGATTGGACCGTGCACTCACCCCAATCTTATTGGGATCGTTTTATGATCCGCGCCAAAAGCTTCTTAGGGGCTCAAGTTCAAAAATTGCATACTACGAATAATCGAGTCCTTCATTCGTCAGCGGTGTTTAATTCACGATGGGTCTCGCTAATAAATAACAGTGACTTTGATGTAGTTAACCTTCATTGGGTGGGTGGAGAAATGCTTTCTATAGCTGATATAGCAAACATTAAAAAACCGCTAGTTTGGACTTTGCATGATATGTGGCCATTTTGTGGTGCGGAGCATTACACCAAGGATGATCGCTGGAAAGCTGGATATTGCCAATCAAATAGACCTGATGGTGACTCGGGGTTTGATTTGGATCGATTTGTTTGGAGGCAAAAAAAAAGGCGCTGGAATAAACCAATTCAAATTATTGCACCAAGTAAGTGGTTGGAGAAATCAGCAGCTGAAAGTAGCATTATGAATAAATGGCCCATTAAATGTGTTTCATATCCTATTAATGTTGATGTATGGCAACCTATTGAGCCTAAGCTTGCCCGTCAAATATTAGGTTTGCCTAGCGCTAGCCCTTTATTACTTTTTGGGGCGATGGGTGGAGGTCAAGACGAGCGCAAGGGATTTGATTTGCTTCTTGGTGCGTTGGCCCAGATCCGAGACAATTCGTCTATAAAAAATTTAGAGATTGTTGTTTTTGGTGAGCGCACCCCCAAGAATCCACCCAATTTAGGGTTTCCTGTGCGCTATATCGGACACCTTCAAGATGAATTAAGCCTTAAAGTTCTTTATAGTGCTTGCGATGTCATGATTGTGCCTTCAAGACAGGACAATTTACCATTAACAGCGATTGAGGCAAAGGCCTGTGGAACCCCAGTAGTTGCGTTTGATGTTGGCGGTTTGTCAGATATAATTCAGCATAAGGCGACCGGTTATCTGGCAAAAGCATTCAATATTGGGGATTTGGCTGATGGAATTTTATGGGTTTTATCTAATTCTGAGTTGATAAAGATCGGTGAAGCAGCACGAGAAAGCGTTGTTAAAGAAAATGCTTATTGTAAAATAGCCCAAGAATACATAGAAATTTATAACTCAATGCTAGCAAAATAAGGTCATGTTGGTATCTCAACTTAAAATAAGCTTTACACAAGTGAGAGTGAATATTTTCTATAAATGTAAATCTTATTTAATTGAGCTCCACTTAAAGAAAAAACTTCCTAAGTTATTGGCATTAAATGACCAGGCAATCAACTTTCAATTTTTAAATAAACCTAAGCTGCTTGGTGCGCGATATAAAGAGATCATGCTCAGATTAACCATTTGATGTGCTCTTCCCCATCTAATTTGAAGTTTGCGTTAAACCAGCATTGACTAAAAATTATATTTAATAAATGAATACTTACGATATTTTATGTCACGATCTTTTTCTTAAACCAAGTCGGTGGTTGATTACTGGAGTTGCAGGTTTTATTGGTAGCAATTTATTAGAATTTTTATTGAGCCACAATCAAATTGTTGTTGGTATCGATAATTTTAGTACTGGCTATCAAGCAAATCTAGATCAAGTTAAACTTCTTGTATCTTCGGATCAATGGGAAAAATTTAATTTCATTGAGGGTGACATTTCAGATCCCAAGGATTGTGTTGATATATGCAAAAACATTGATTATGTTTTGCATCAGGCGGCCCTAGGAAGCGTCCCTAGGAGCTTAGAAAATCCAATTCAGACTAATCGCGTGAATGTGGATGGATTTTTAAATGTCCTAAATGCAGCCAAGAATTCAGGTGTAAATAGTTTTGTATATGCAGCCAGTAGTAGCACCTATGGCGACCACCCTGATTTGCCGAAAAAAGAAGAAAATATTGGACGTCCTCTAAGTCCCTATGCTGTTACCAAGTATGTTAACGAGCTATACGCAGAAGTTTTTCATCGTTGTTATGGGTTAAATTCAATTGGATTGAGATACTTCAATGTTTTTGGGCCACGTCAAGATCCATCTGGAGCATATGCTGCTGTTATACCAAAATGGACGGCATCAATGATTGAGGGTTCTCCGATTCAAATATATGGGGATGGAGAAACAAGTAGAGACTTTTGTTTTGTAGGGAATGTAATTCAGGCAAATATTCTGGCGGCACTTTCTAGTGTACCTAATGCTAAAAATCAGATTTACAATATAGCTGTAGGCGACCGCACATCTCTTAATCAACTATTTGATATTTTGAAGCGTGCACTTAGGGATGAGGGCGTTAATTCAGATTCTGAAAAATTATATCAAGATTTTAGGTTTGGAGATGTACTGCATAGCCAGGCAAATATAGATAAGGCCAAAAGATTATTGGGGTATTTACCGGAGTTCACTATTCAAGAGGGTGTAACAAGGAGCATTCCCTTCTATATTGATTCCATGCAGTCTTAATGGAAATTACGTACTACTAGTATGTCGAATGCATAACACGCGGAAGATAAAGCGATATAGTCAAAGCTATTTTAACAAATAGCTTTGACTTTTATATCTTGGGTCTAGATGGATTATTAGGGATAATTTTTGCTAGATAAGTACAAGAAATTATGTAGCCGTAGGGGTGATAACAAAGGAATATCAAAATTGAAGAATAACGGATTATCACCAGAAATACAAAATTCAATCCACGCTTTAATTTGGTTGTCTGGATCTGCTCTTGGGATTGCGGCATTGATTTTTGCGCGCAATTTACTAAGTCCAAATTTATGGTTTGATGAAAGCGGACAATTTTTACTCGCAATCGGACAGTTTCATTTCGCCCCGCAACAAAGCGAATATGGATCTCTACTGGATTCTTGGGGGCATAGTAAAAGTTTTAGCCTTGACCCAGGCGGCTTTACTGTTCTCTTGAGAGTGGCAATAGATATTTTCGGAACTCAACCATTAGTCTTGCGCGCCCTTCCATTTATCTTTGCATTGATTCCGGCAGCTCTATTAATTATCCTGGCTAAATCTCTTAAGTTATCTATAGGATTCAGCATATTTTCATTGCTAATTTTATTTTCGGATGACAACTACCTTTATTTTGCACATGAGGTTAGGCCGTACTCTATGGAGTGTTGCGGCGTAGCTGCGATACTGCTGGCTACTTGCTATCTGATTAAAAATTTTCAATTAAAAAATTTGCTAAGCTGGGCCCTCGTATGCGGACTATTTATGTCAAGTAGATATAGCGCATTAATTTATGTTGTTAGTTCCTGCTTTACGATAATTTCTGTTCAGTTTCTCCTTGAAAGAAAAATACATCTCAAAACAATTTTTGGGGTTACTTTGTTAGCGGCTCTAGCATTCGGTGAGTACTATTTTATGTTGCGCTATCAAACTACTGGAGGTACTCCTCCATCCTATGTCAATGAATTCATACTAAAGGGTAAAGATCTTGGCCAGACGTTGAGCTTATTGAAAACCAATTACCTTGGCCATGGAAAATTTCTTTCTGGACGTCAGGTCGTATTTAAAACTCTTTTTTTGTTATCCTCGCCTTTCTATCTTTATTGGATTAAGAGGCGTGGTAAATTTAATCGCATCACAGATTCAACGCTTTTATGTTTATTTATTTATGTGGTAGTTAGTGAACTACTGTGGATGATGCTTTCTCTTACCGGGAAGATGCCATGGAAATTTGGCACTCGATGGGCTCTTTCTGAAATTGTGCTGTGTTCGTTGAGTTTTTTAGGGGTTGCCTATATTTTTAAGTTTTTTTCTACGCATTATTTTCAGCGATTTTATAAATACACTCTCTTGTTGTTGGCAGTAGTTCTTTTAATATCTACAATATACGTCTCTCGCGGAGTGATTAAATATTCTCGCTTAGACTACGAAGGTGAAAACCTTATAAAAATCCTTCCATTAGCTAATCAAGCCTCCGCTGGCAAAGGAACCATAGTCATGGATCAATTTCTGTATCCAGATTATAGGTACCTAGTAGAGTTTTCTGGTGCGGGTATTGAGCCTTTGGCTGGGAAAGTTATGTTTGCTGATTTTGCTAATTTGAGTGCCTTGAAAGGCATTGAGAATAGTGCGGCCAGACCTGTTTTGTTCATCTCAGGTCAATGGGACTCAAATCGTCGAATGGAATTAATTCATTCGCTTAGCGGATCGAGATTAATTGATCGCTTTAGTAAAAATAATTTTATGTATGTTTTGCAAGTTGATTGACGGGGATGTAAATTGATAAATAAGTGCGTGAATTGTTCTATGGGGCGTCCAAATTTCAGTTAAATATTTGGATATTTAATATTGAATTTTTATCATATAGTTTGCGGATAATTTATATATGTGCACTACTTGTGATGATGGCGTATTTTTTCAAAGCTTTTGAATCCCGATAGAGTTTTTGATTTACTCCGCAATTTGTTCTTTTAGGAATCTATGTTAGTTTTAGCATTGTCATTTATATTTTCAACCTTAGCTGCTGTATTGATAGTTCGCTATAACTACCTACATATCAGTTATACGGCTGATTCTGACCTGCTTGGAATTCAAAAATTCCACAGTAGCCCCGTGCCAAGAATTGGTGGTGTTTGCGTTATTTTTGGGGTTTTTATAGCTTTAACAGTTCGCTATTTTCAGAATCGAGATGTAGGGGAGTTTGGGCTTTTGATGATTCTCGCCTCATTGCCGGCATTCCTATCGGGCTTTCTTGAGGATATAACAAAAAAAGTCGGCGTTAAGTTTCGATTGATTGCAACAATCCTATCCGCTATTTTTGCTGGACATCTGCTTGGGGGATGGCTTTCTTCAGTGCAGGTTTTGGGCATCGATAATCTCATGATTGCCTATCCTATCATGGCAATTTCAATAACTTGCTTTGCTGTAGCCGGCGTTTCAAATGCTTTCAATATTATTGATGGCTACAACGGGCTATCAAGCATGGCGGCCGTGTTAATTTTATGCGGAATTACATATGTTGCTTTTCAAGTTGGCGATCATTCCATTATGGTCTCAGCATTGGCAATGATTGGTGCTTTACTAGGTTTTTTAATATGGAACTACCCAAGGGGGTTAATTTTCTTGGGGGATGGCGGTGCGTATTTAGTGGGTTTTTGGATTGCTGAGTTATCTATTCTTTTGACCGCAAGACATTCAGAGGTAGCAAAATGGTTCCCTTTGCTGTTATGTATGTACCCAATTTTTGAGACACTATTCACTATTTATCGAAGGCTTATAATTAAAAAAGTTAGTGCGGGATTGCCTGACGCATCTCACCTCCATCAATTAATCTACAGGCGGGTTATTAATTGGTCAAATTTCTCCGATAAAGAATATCTTAGAGTTCAGCATAATTCTTTAGTGGCGCCTTATCTTTGGGCTTTGTGCTTATTTGCCGTTATTCCCGCGGTTTTATTTTGGCGCTATCATTTAATTCTAAAATTCTTTGCCATTATCTTTTCTCTGATTTATATTTGGCTTTATTGGTCAATAGTGCGTTTTCGGCTCCCAAAGTATTTTAAGATTTCTAGGTCTAATTATTGACGCGCCTAATTTTTAATCATTAATAGAGCCCATGTTTTCATTTCACAGATAATTCAGTGAATTTTATTGGATCTCACCCCAATCTATTGTCGGTGGTTGGTAATTCCGCATTGTTAAAAGTGGTGCACAGTAGCATACAGCACTTCAGAGCAATTAGGCGTGTTTACTTAGATAAGAGCAGATCTCATAGCAATGTAATCTGTTGATAATTCAAGCGTATTTTCCTTTTTAAATGCTGGGTAGGAGCTTAATAACTTAACCATTACTATTTAGCAATATAATCCTTATTTGAAGGCTAATAATTTTCTTTGTTAGCTTCTGTGCTGCTGATTTTGCTCTAGAGAATTGCTATTTCAATCTGATTATCAAATTGAACCTAAGAATGAACTAACTGGTATTAATTATGAAAATATGTATTATTGGCGCTGGATTTACTGGATTAGCAGCGGGACTGGAATTACTAGAGTATAAGCCTGCATTGCTTGAGTTGGAGGATGAGGTTGGCGGTCTGGCAGCAGGATTTAATACCTCAGGGCAGAAGTTAGAGCGCTTTTATCATCATTGGTTTACTAATGATGAATACATTATGGGGTTAGTTGAAAGCCTTTCTTTGACCAATGAATTGGATTTCCTCGAGAGTAAGACGGGTATGTACTTTAATCAGTCATTTTTTAAACTCTCAAGTCCTATTGATTTACTCAAGTTTAAGGCGCTTACCTTTATTTCACGCATACGATTAGGTGTCCTTGTGCTTTGGGCGCGAAGAGTAAAGGATTGGATGGCCCTTGAAAGTATTACTGCAAAGGAGTGGCTTACTCAAATTGCGGGCGAGCAGGTTTACAGAGTGGTTTGGGAGCCGTTGCTCAAGGGAAAGTTTGGCCCTTATGCTGAGAAAGTGTCAGCAGTTTGGTTTTGGAAAAAACTATGCCTACGTGGCGGTAGTCGCGGGAAGAATGGTAAGGAGCAATTGGTCTATTTCGAGGGCGGATTTATGCGCCTTGCTAATGAAATGGCATCCAAAATTACATCTAATGGTGGAACGATCACGACTGGGGTTAAGGTCGAAAAAATATTGATTGAGAATAATCAAGTAAAGGGCTTACAAACCAATAATGGAATTGTAGAGTGCGATAGAGTCATCGTAACTACAGCATTGCCTATCCTCGCCAAAATGGTTGAGGGGCAAGCTGATCAACAGTACATAAACTCTCTTTTGCAAATCAATTACATTGGTAATGTTTGTCTTATTATGGAGCTTGATAGAAGTCTTTCGAGCTACTATTGGTTGAATGTCAATGACCCTTCATTTCCATTTGTCGGGATCATAGAGCATACAAACCTGGTTAATAAAGCTTTATATGGCGATAGTCATATCGTATATCTTTCTAAATATTTACCAACTACTGACCATATCTACAAAATGGATGTTGAAGAGTTTTTAGATTATGCAACCCCATACATTCAAAAAATGTTTCCTAATTTTGAAAGATCTTGGATTAAAAAGGCTAATCTTTGGAAGGCAGAATATTCGCAACCTATTGTTGAAAAATTTTATTCATCCAAAATTCCCGAGATGGTAACCCCTATTGGAGGTCTTTATCTCTCTACAATGGCTCAAATTTATCCAGAGGATCGTGGTACTAACTATGCGGTTCAGTATGGACAAAAAGTAGCTCAATTGGTCAAGAATGATCTTTAATATATTTTTTAATAAGTTATTGGGCTCAACAAGGTCGATAGAGTAATAATATAATGATAAAAATTATTTCAATAATTATCCCAACGCATAATGAAGCGAAAAATATTGGCTTGCTCTATCCTGAGATTTGCCAAGTTTTTGAAAAAATAGAAGGCTTTGATTTTGAGTTGATTTTTGTTGATGATAGCTCTGACAATACGCCACAAATTATTCTCACCCTCATCGAATCTGATGAGCGAGTTAATCTAATTCGCTTAACCAGAAAATTTGGACAAGCTGTAGCTATAACAGCTGGTCTTGAGAAGGCGTCCGGTGTTGCTGCAATCATGATGGATGCTGATTTGCAGGACCCCCCGAAAGCTATTCCCCAGCTCATTAAAAAATGGGAAGAGGGAAATCATATTGTTTATGTCAAGCGAAAAAGTGAGGCTAGATCAGTTATTTATGAGCTGGGAGCAGCATTGTTCTATAAGCTTTTATATAGTATTTCCGATATCAAAATTCCAATAGGGGTTGGCGAGTTCAGATTAGTCGATCGGAAGGTACTTAATGTTATGAATTCATTTCGAGAAAAAACTCGGTTTTTAAGGGGGCTCACACTTTGGCCGGGATTTTCTACGGCCTCTATTGAAATTGAGCGTGGTACGCGTGTTGCGGGGGAGACAAACTACAACCTCATGCGTTCTTTCTGGGTGGCAATTGATGGTTTTGTTTCTTTTTCGATTGCCCCTTTAAGGGCGGCAATCAGCATTGGCTTGCTAATGTTCTTTTTGGCTCTTGTTGGAGTGATCTACGCCATAGTTCTGAGGTTAATGTCTGACTCCTGGGTTTCTGGTTGGACGCTGATGTTCGTAGCTTTGATGCTCATGGGCGGCACTCAACTGATTGTCATGGGAGTTCTTGGTGAGTATGTTGGGCGTATTTTTCTGGAGGTATTAGATAGGCCTTTATATGTAATTGACTACGAGGCCGGATCATTTAATAGTAAAAGTAATGAATAGATTTTTAAAACTCGCTCTAGGCTGGGGAGTTACGCTTTATTTTTTATATTTAACCCTGGGTAAATTAGACTTTCATCAGACGCTGCTTCAGTTGAATGAAGTAAATCTTAATTGGGTCATTTTTTCGATCATTACACTGATATTTGATTACGCGATCCGTATTTTTCGCTGGTGGCTCATGTTTAGATCGACGGACTTTAAACCTCCATTATGGTTGTGTGGGCGATATTTTCTTGTTGGAAATGCCTTAAATAATGTCCTTCCATTGCGTGCTGGTGATATTTATCGAATTATCCAATTTAGCGAAAAGTCTCGCATACCTTCTGGTACGGTTTTAGCTACTGTTGCGGTAGAGCGCGTCTATGACATTTGTTCATTGCTGGTCCTCTTGTTTCTTGGAATTAGCGGTGAGGCTGGAAAATCAATTTTTGCGAGTTTCCCTCTTGAGATTCAGCAGGCTGTCAAGATCTTAACGATAACTTGTTTGATTGGCGCCCTTGCCATGGTTTTTGCGCCCACCCCTATTAGGGGATTAATTGAACTTTTAAATAGATTTATTCCAATCCCCAAAAAATTATTCACATTTTTAATGGATAGTCTTTTGGCTATTCAGAATTTACTTTCGCTTTCCAGGGCTATTTATCTAGTGTTAATTAGCCTTTTTGCTTGGTTTTTAGAGGCGTTAGTTTACGGAGCGATACAGGCTTCACTAAGTTTGCATCTCCCTATCAATGCCATGCTTATTAGCAATACCTTTGCAACTATTTCTACCTTATTTCCAAGCTCTCCAGGCTATGTAGGTACCTTCCATTATTTTGCCGCACTTTCACTTGCTCCATTTGGGGTGTCGCCTCAAAGTGCCGCATCTTTTGCCTTGATTATGCATGCTATGTTATGGACAAGTATTTGCATATTTGGATTGGTTGCATATTTGGTTACATCTAAAGCACTTTCTAATTTAAGCAAAAGGTAGCCAGCCATGAAATACATTGTTACTGGTGGAGCAGGGTTCATTGGCTATCGCCTTATTTCTAACCTATTGGTAAGCGGCCATTCTGTCATTGCTATTGATAATCTTTGCCGAGGATCATTAAGCAACATTGCCGAGTTTTCTGGAGACCCCAATTTTTCTTTCCATCAGGTGAATTTAGATAATTACGACGAGTTAATTGACGCTCTTCCACCATTTGGTAATTTGTATATTGATGCTGTTTGGCACTTGGCTGCTAATTCAGATATTCCAGCGGGCGTCAAGGATGCAGCGGTAGATCTTCGAGATACATTTATGACTACATTTAACGTGTTGCGTTATATGCAGGCGGCCAAGATCCCAGAGCTTTTTTTTGCCTCCACTTCTGCTGTCTACGGTGATCATGGGGATAATGAATTAACCGAGCTCACATCCCCTCTGCGCCCCATCTCTAATTATGGTGCTATGAAGCTAGCATCAGAGGCTCAAATTTGTGCTGCATGCGAATCATTTCTACGGCGCGCTCTGATTTTTCGGTTCCCAAACGTAGTGGGCACTCCCGCAACTCACGGTGTTATATATGACTTTGTTAATAAATTAAAAATTAACCCTAATGAGCTCGATGTACTTGGGGATGGCTCTCAACAGAAGTCTTATCTTCATGTATCCGAGCTTGTTGATGCCATGCAATTTTTAGTTGAAAATACTAATAAGAAATATGATGTATTTAATATTGGACCAGATCAAGACAGCGGTGTTACCGTTAAATTTATTGCTCAAACAGTTTTAAACATTGCCTGTCCAAATGCAAAAATTAAATATGGCTTAGGTAGCAAGGGGTGGGTTGGGGATGTTCCTAGGTTTAATTATTCGATTGCAAAAATTAGAGATTTAGGATGGGCTCCAAAAATGAAATCTCAGCAAACTATCGAGCTGGCAGTGCGAGAAATTTTTGAAGAATTGAGTAGATGAAGCAAGCGGTCATTCTGGCTGGTGGAAAAGGTACGCGACTTCAAGAGAGATTGGGGGGTTTACCAAAGCCCTTAGTAGATGTTGCAGGCGTGCCATTGTTAGAGCGTCAGATTGGGGCCATACAAAAATATGGCTACACAAATTTATTGATTTTGGTGAATTATCAAGCTGAATTTATTGAGAGATTTTTCCAGCAGGAAAAATTTAAAAGCCTTAATATTTCAATTATTGATGATGGTGAACCCTTGGGAACTGCGGGCGCTACTCTCAAGATATTGAATCAACTCCAGGGGCAGGTGTTGATTGTTTATGGCGATACTATATTTGATATTGATTTATCGCGATTTGAGAGTTATCACCAAAGGGACCTCAATATAGCGGCAACCCTATTTCTACACCCCAATGACCATCCTGCTGATTCTGATTTGGTTCAACTGGATCAGTCTGGCTACATTACGCAGTTTCATGCCTATCCGCATCCTCCTGATGCACTGTTCCCCAATCTAGTTAATGCTGCCCTATATCTAATTAATACCTCGCATTTCAAGAGGTTTGAGACTTTTCAAGCTCCTTGTGACTTTGCAAAAAATCTTTTCCCGGCTATGCTTGCTGATGGAGAAAAGTTTTTAGGCTACTCTTCACCGGAGTACATTAAGGATGCTGGCACCCCTGAGCGCCTTGACCGAGTTATAGACGCGGTTAAGACGGGGTTGGTTGAGCGTTCTAATCTCATGCACACTCAAAGCGCAGTTTTTATTGATCGCGATGGCACATTAAACGAAGAAATTGGCGCTTATATTACAAGTCCAGATTTGCTAGATACTTACGATGGGATTGGTACTTCGTTAAAACGACTTAAGGATTCAGGGTGGCGTACCGTGCTTGTAACGAATCAACCCGTGATTGCTCGAGGCGATTGTTCGTTTGCTATGCTCGATGCGATTCATGCAAAACTAGAATCAGAAGTTGCTAAGTCAAAAGCTTTCTTTGACAAAATATATGTCTGCCCGCATCATCCTGATAAAGGATTTGAGGGTGAGATTGAATACCTTAAAGTCGAGTGTTTATGCAGAAAGCCGGCCCCCGGGATGTTTTTGATGGCTAAAAGCGAGTTAAATATTGACTTACGGTCTAGTTGGCATATTGGTGACAGCACTGCAGATTTAGGTGCCGCTATTAATGCAGGAGCTACCTCAATTACGGTTGAAACTGGCCACGGGGGGCTTGATGCAAAATACTCTTTTCAACCTCAATTTAGTGAGCCCACATTCTCTGATGCAGTTCATTTTATATTGACTACTTATCCTAGACTTGTTGAAAAACTTGACCCCCTCATTCAATTTGTACCTCAGTCAAATCACTGGTTTATTGGGGGTTTATCGCGAAGTGGAAAATCAACGGTAGCTAATACTATAAAACGTGAACTGAGAATTAGAGATATCCAATGCCACGTAATTTCTCTTGACCGATGGTTACTGGCTGAAAAAGACCGTGGAGCCGGTGTGTGGGAGCGATATGATTGGATGGGCATTCTAATGACCTTTAAAAAAATTAATGCTCTTGGTCCTGATCAAGTAATTACCCTCAATCTGCCAAATTATTCTAAAATTCATAAGCGTCCTTTAGTCTCGCCTGAATGTGTAAAAATTTCAGGAGGGGATGTGGTTCTGTGGGAGGGTGTTATAGCGAACAAAATCGCTAGTAAATTAGGTCTTGAGTTTTCCATATATATTGAGGTCGAGGAAGTTAAGCGACGTCAACGCATTATGAGAGAGTATTTAAGAAGAGGGCATTCGCCTGCTGAGATTGATCTGCTAGTATCTCAAAGGGAGGCTGACGAGCATAGTTGGGTGATAGCTCAAAAGAAGTATGTAAATAATATTATTGTTCTATGATTATTAGTCGAACACCATTAAGGATGAGTTTTGTTGGTGGTGGTAGTGATATGCCTGGCTACTACCGCCGGCATGGAGGCGCGGTACTCAGTACGGCAATCGATAAATACATTTATGTCACCATTAATAAGAAATTTGATGACGAGCTACGTCTTTCATACTCAAAGACAGAAAATGTTAAATCTACATCTGAAATCGAACACCAATTAGTGCGTGCCTGCTTGTCTCGCTATGGAATTGATGGCGGTTTAGAAATTTCAACCGTTGCGGATATTCCCTCCAAGGGTACTGGGTTGGGCTCATCCAGCTCTTTCACGGTTGCATTCTTGCATTGTCTCCATGCTTACCTGGGTCGTCATGTTTCAAATGAAATGCTTGGAGCGGAAGCATCTGATATTGAGATTAATGTGTGTGGAGAGCCGATCGGCAAGCAAGATCAGTATGCTGCAGCCTATGGTGGCTTTAATTTTTATGAATTTAATTCTGATGAATCAGTTAAGGTTAGCCCCCTCATAACAAGATCTGAAACTTTAAGTACGTTAAAAGACAATTTACTAATGTTTTATACGGGCATTACTCGGAGCGCATCAAATCTCTTACATAAACAAAACGAGGAAATTATTTCCAGCAAACGAAAGCAGGATGCTCTTAAGTCTATGGTTTCATTGGCCTACATCCTTAGGGATGAGCTGCAAAACAATAATACGCATGTTTTTGGAGAGATTCTTCACGAGAACTGGCTATTAAAAAAATCATTAGTTACGGAAATATCAAATAGCAATATTGATGATTGGTATCAAAGGGCTATTGATGCGGGAGCGGTTGGAGGCAAGATTCTAGGCGCTGGGGCTGGAGGATTTCTTATTTTTTATGCGGAAAAAGAAAGGCATCCCGAAATTATTCGACAATTAAATGATCTTAGGTGCATTAACTTTAATTTCGAAAAAAATGGTAGTCAAATTATTTTTTATAATCCAACCAATTAACAATTAAATATGACAACAACAAGAATCTCGCCATCTGAATGGTATTTTGAAAAATTAGGTCGATTGCTTGCCGAGGTCAATAGGATGGAGTTTGACCATGGTGTTGAGGTAGTTCAGGCTGCATGGGAGCGAGGTGCTCAAGTTATCACCCTGGGAAATGGTGGCAGTTCAATGACTGCGCTTCATTACATAACCGATTGGAATAAAAGCATCTTCTTGAGCACTGGGAGGCCTTTTTATGGTCGGACGCTTGTAGATAATATGGGTTTATTGATGGCCTATGGAAACGACATCTCATTTGAAGATATTTTTGTAGAGCAACTCAAAAATATAATGAAGCCAGGGGATTTGGTGATTGCAATTTCCGGCAGTGGTAATTCGGAGAATGTCCTGCGTGCAGTTGATTATGCCAATAGGAACGGTGGCGAAACTTTAGGTTTATGCGGGTATGCGGGTGGAAAACTTAAAGAGATGGCCCAGCATAAAATCTGGATTAATAAAAATGATATGCAACTTTGTGAGGATTTTCATGCTATTTTTGGGCATATAGTGATGCAAAAGCTTTGCTCATATCAGTAATGCTTGGTTATTATTGGGGCATTATTTATCTCTCAAGGTACTAAGCTTAAAAACAAATACTCAAAGAAAATAATTAGATGTATTACACCTTGTAATAGGGTAGTTCTGCCAATAGCCAGTGTGAGCGCCCCAATAAAGAAGCTGAGATACATCAGCGTCATATTAAGTGAGCTAATACCTAGGCTTAGTGGCAGATTAAAGAAGATGGCAATGGCAGCTACCGTCGGAATGGTTAGTCCAATACTAGCCAAAGCTGAGCCCAGTGCTAAGTTCAAGCTGCTTTGCAATCGATTAGCTCTCGCCGCCCTCACTGCTGCATAGCCCTCAGGTAAGAGCACCAACATAGCAATCGCTATACCAACCACCATTTTTGGGGCTCCAGCAGCTTTTACTCCCGCTTCGATAGCTGGGCTTAGTGCTTCAGCTAAACCAACTACTATTGCTAAAGAGGCTAGCAATAGAAGGGCGCTGATGGTAGTTTTGAGATTGCTCGGCTCCTCCGCATGAATCTCGCTATCTAATTTTTTATCAACGGCCTTAGGCAGGTAGTAGTCACGATGGCTCACTGTTTGGAAGAACAGGAAGGCGCCATACAAGGCAAATGAAGCAATGCCCGCAAAAGCAAGTTGACTCTTGGTGAAGTCTGGTCCTGGTGTACTGACTGTGACCATCGGCATAACCAAAATAAAGGTTGCCATCGCAGTAAGTACGCCCAATGCAGAATTAGTACCTTCATTACGGAAGGCCATTTCATGATGCTTGAGCCCCCCATAAAAATGCACAAGCCCACCACACCATTAATAACAATCATGACTGTCGCAAATACAGCATCACGAGCAATGAATTCAGAACCCTCATGCCCAGCTAGCATCATGGCAATAATGAGGGAAACCTCGATAATGGTGACACTAATTGATAGTACCAAAGTTCCGTAAGGTTCACCTGTTTTATGGGCGATTACCTCAGCATGATGGACGGCAGAAAGCACTGCTCCAATGAGGGTGATGCTCATCAAGATAATGAACCAGGTTTGGCTAAGAAGATTTGTCATGTGGGTTGATGCTTATAAACGATGTTGAGCTTGAATTTCAGGGTAAGCTTGCATATTAATATTGATAGTTTAAAAGGTTTGCATGAATACGAAGGCAATTGTTTTATTTGGTCATGGCGCTCGTGATGCACGATGGCGTGAGCCTTTTGATCGCTTAGCTTCCCTCTGGAGGGCTCAGCATCCCAATACTTTGGTGGAAGTAGCCTTTTTAGAGTTGATGGAGCCTAGCTTAGGGCAGGCAATTGCATCCCAGGTTGCTACTGGTGTTACGGAGGTAGTGGTTGTGCCGGTCTTTTTTGGTCAAGGCGGCCATTTGCGTAATGACTTTCCGGCATTGCTATCAGCCTGCCAGGAGAAATTCCCAGCAGTTAAATTAAGCGCTACGCCTGCCGTTGGCGAAGATGAGGCTGTCTTGCAAGCCATCATCGATTTTGGCGGTAGAGCTCTGTAACTCTGTTGGCTGCCGCTTTTCTCTTAAGGCTTCACCAACCATAATCAATGCTGGAGAAGTACTATCAAACCAATCATTTGACCTACTAATCGCCAGTTCGCCTAAGGTGCTAGACCAATGGCGCTCATTCTTAGTGCTGACCGCTTCCAGTATATGAACCGGGGTTTCGCTAGTATGTTGAGAGTTACCTTCAATTAATTGTTTGGCAATATTGCTAGCATCTTTGCGACCCATGTAATAAACCAAAGTATCAGCACTTGGATTTTTCAAAGGGACATTATGATTTTTCTCTATTTCACCTGCTATATTTTCTGTAGCCTCATTTGCTTGGGCCAAAGTCATAAAAGCTACACTTCTACTAATGCCTCGCAGGGTGAGTGATTGCTGAATAGCAGCAGCACCTGCTAAAGCGGCTGTAATACCGGGCACTACTTCCACTTCAATCTGACGATCTTTTAGGGCTTGGATTTCTTCATCAGCACGGCCAAACATCATGGGATCGCCACCTTTAAGGCGCACGACGATTTGATATTTATGAGCTGCGTCACCCAGCCGCTTATTGATAAAGCATTGCGCGGAAGATAGCTTTCCACAACGCTTACCAACAGGCTCTTTGATGGCTTGGGGGCAGAGTTCCAGCATAGCTGGATCTACCAAGGCATCATGAAACACAATATCTGCTTTAGCTAATAAATTAGCACCACGCACGGTAATGAGATCAGCTGCCCCTGGGCCTGCGCCAACTAAATATACTTTTCCGAGCTTGCTTTGATTACTCATGATCTGTCTATGCTATCTCTGGCTTTTGAGTGCTGCGTTGATCGCGCCAGCTGTTTTGCGTGGCTACTGAGAAGAGGTCAAACTGCTTAAGAGCGACATCAAGATTTTGATCGGGTCGCAATTCAAAAGCATCAAAGCCGACTCGAGTACCTTGCAAGAGTTGGTCAATCAAGACATCGCCAATCGCACGAACTTCACCCTGCCAATCAAAGCGACCTCGGAGTAGCGCTGCAGTACTAAAGCTTCTCCCATCTCTAAAAATAGGGAAGTGCGCACCAACCACTGGCCGGAGGCTTTTGCTTTCCTCAATGATGTCAGCATGCTTGAGGATGTCATCATCAGTAGCAAACCAAAACCCAATCTCACCTTTATTGGCACGTTTAATAATTTCAGAATTTTTATAGTGCGCAATCCACCAATAAAATGGCACCAATACCTTGTGGAATCCATGCTCTAAATCAGGGATGCCACCCTCATCACGCTCTCCATCCCAGACCTGCCATTCATTGGCAATGAGGGTTGGCTTGCCATCTTTTGGAAAAGAAATAATTTGCTTGTTCATAGTTTTTACAGGATTAGGCTTTCGCCCCTTTAGAGTACTTGCCATTGTTCTTGTAGGCTGCTTCTTTAAAGGGGTTCACACCTAGACGGCGGTAGGTCTCGATAAAGGGCTCATCTGCAGATCTTTGCTCTACGTAGGTATTGATGAGACTAGTCATTACATCGGGGATTTCATTGGCATAGAAAGAGGGCCCAATTACCTTGCCAATAGAGGCATCATTGCCTTGTTCTCCACCCAAAGTGATTTGATACCACTCTTCACCATCTTTATCCACGCCAAGCACACCAATATTGCCAACGTGATGATGGCCACAAGAATTAATACATCCAGAAATATTCAGACTAATATCACCTAAGTCAAACAGGTAGTCCAAATCATCAAAGCGCTCCTGAATCGCTTTAGCAATGGGGAGTGATTTGGCATTGGCTAGTGAACAGAAATCGCCACCAGGGCAAGCGATGATGTCAGTGAGTAATCCAATATTAGGAAGTGCCACATGCTGTTGCTTAGCGGCTTGCCAGAGCTCCAATAGTTTAGATTGCTCTACATCAGCTAGCACTAAGTTTTGTTCGTGGGTTACCCGTAATTCACCAAAGCTATATTGATCAGCTAAATCTGCAATAGCATTCATCTGTGCGCTAGTAGCATCACCCGGGGCAACTGTGCCGTGAGGCTTGAGCGATAGGATGACGCTGGCATAGCCTGGTACTTGATGGGGCTTGACGTTACGCTCCAGCCAACGAGCAAAAGCACCTCTCTCGGCCTCGGTAGCAGCTGCAAGAATGACTTCATCACTTAATGCATTCAACCGTTGATATGCAGGCTTAGTAAAGTGTTTAGCAACACGCTCCCACTCAGACTTTGTGAAATTATCTTTACTCTGTTTTACTTCATTGTGAAGATGCACCCATTCACCTTCAACTTGGCGTGCAAATTCTTCAGGACCTAACGCCTTTACTAATATCTTGATACGAGCTTTGTATAGATTGTCTCTTCTACCAAAGCGGTTGTACACGCGCAGTAATGCAGTTAAGTAACTTGGTAGAACTTGCCATGGTAAGCCTTGCTTAATTAAGGATCCCAGTATGGGTGTGCGACCCATACCACCACCAGCATAAATATCAGCAGTCAATTCTCCATTATTAATATTTGGATCTTTCTTGAGTTCAATACCAACGTCATGGCACAACAATACTGTGCGATCTTCTTTGGCGCCATTGATCGCAAACTTAAATTTGCGTGGTAGGTGTGCAAACTCTGGGTGTAATGTTGACCATTGGCGGAGTAACTCACAGATGGGCCTTGGGTCGATGTATTCATCTGCAGCAACACCTGCAAAAGCATCACTTGTAATGTTCCGAATACAGTTACCTGATGTTTGGATGGCATGCATCTCTACTTTGGCTAATTCAGCCAAGATGTCCGGTGTCTGTTCTAGCTCTACCCAGTTGAACTGAATATTTTGACGGGTTGTGAAGTGTCCGTAACCACGATCGTATTTATCAGCAATGAAGGCGAGCGTACGAAGCTGCTTGGCACTCAATAAGCCATAAGGAATGGCAACGCGCAGCATATACGCATGGCGCTGATGATAGAGACCATTCTGTAGACGGAGAGGGCGGAATTCTTCTTCGGCTAGGGTGCCGTTCAGGCGTCGTTCAACCTGGTCTCGGAATTGGATAACCCGTTGATCTACAAGGGTTTGGTCAATATGGTCATATTTGTACATAGCCCTGTATTGTCTGGGGCTATGAACATAACTACAAATACTTAAATATTGAATCTATATAACTAAAAGTATATATAGATTGGGATGGGTAAATCCTAGCTCATCAGGGCTAATTTACCCCATCTCGGAGCTTAAGATGGCTCAGTTGTATATAAAAAATAGATATCGGAGAACAAATGAAAAAATTACTTTTAGCTAGTAGCGTTGTTGCGATATTGGCTATCCCGGGATTGCTAATGGCGCAGACTAGTAAATCCCCCTTGCCGCCAGCATCAGGTCAGGGCTTTACGCAGGAAGGTCTCAAGCGTATTGATACTTTCTTTGCAGACCAGATTGCTAGCAATCAGATGCCGGGCGCTGTATTGGCAGTTTCCAAAAATGGTAAGTTGAGTATTTATAAGTCTTATGGCTATCTCGATAAAGATGATCAAAAACCTATGACAACCGATGCCATTTTTAATTTGGCATCGATGACTAAGGTGATGGCAACCGTAGGTGCCTTAACCTTTTATGAGGAAGGAAAGCTGCCCCTCAATGCACCAATCTCTGATTGGTTGCCCCAATTCAAGAATATGAAAGTCGGCCAGGTGGATGCAGATGGTAAGCTCACTACAAGTCCTGCAAAAAATCCAATCACCGTACAAGATTTGATGCGCCACACCAATGGCCTTACATATGGTGGTCGTGGTGCAACCCCAATTCACCAGTTCTACCCTGCAGGTTCGGCTCCCGCTGCAATCAATCTCTCGACTGAAGAATTCATCGATAAGTTGGCTGCGGCGCCATTGTTATATGAACCTGGCACTGTTTGGGACTATGGCTTCGGTCTAGATGTGCTCGGCATCATCGAGGAGAAAATTGCAGGTAAGTCTCTTGGCGGTGTTTTGCAAGAGCGTGTTTGGAGCAAAGTAGGCATGCCAAATACATCCTTTCAGTTAGCTGAAAAAGATCGCCCGCGTTTGGCCCAACCGTTGCCATTAGATCCCTTAACAGGGAAACCGCAAAAGGTTGATATTCATACCAAGCAAGTCAAGTTTGATTGTGGCGGTTCATGCGCTTACTCAACAGCAGGCGATTATTTGCGCTTTGGTCAAATGTTGCTCAATGGTGGCAGCATTGATGGTAAGCGTGTCTTAGGACCGCAAACTGTGGCATTCATGACGGCCAACCATTTAAATAAAGATATTAAAAATAATGTGAGCGGTACTGAGCCTGCCCGAGTTGGTTATGGCTTTGGCTTAGGAGTGGCCGTGAGAACAGAGCGAGGACTATCAGCTAACAACGGTAACGTTGGCGACTACTCCTGGAATGGCGCTTACGGCACCATCTTTTTTGTTGATCCAAAAGAACAAATGGTCGTTGTCATGATGGGTGTTGCGCCAGGCGAGATCCGTAAGGTGCATCGTGAGAAGCTCAATGCATTAATTTATGGAGCGCTTGAGAAGTAAGTTAATGCTAGTGATTGCTGATCACCAATAAAAAAAGCCCCTCAGTTGAACATCATGTCTAACTGAGGGGCTTTTGATTCGCTTAGTTTGTATTACGGCAATATTTTGGGATAAGCCACTTATTAAGCTAGGCTCAGATTCTCCTTGGATAGCGGGAAGTTGCGCACAGGTCTGCCGATTGCTGCAGAAATAGCATTTGCTACAGCAGGACCTACTACGCAAATGGTGGGCTCGCCAACGCCACCCCAAAAGTCATAGGTTGGAACTAGTACGGTTTCGATTCTAGGTGTGGAGCTCAATTTCAGCAGTGGATAGGTATCCAAGTTCTGTTGTTTGATGCGACCTTTTTCAACCGTAATTTCTGGAAGAAAGATCGCTCCAAGTGCCATTGCTACCGACCCTTCAATTTGCTCACGAGCTAAATACGGATTCGCAATGTGACCGGCATCTAATGCAAACACCAAACGATTGACCTTAACCACGTTGTTTTGAACCGTGACTTCAGCGACGCAAGCAGAGTAGCTGGCATACCCCATAAATTGCGCCACGCCACGATAGGTTCCCGCTGGCAATGGCTTATCCCACTCCGCCTTTTTGGCTACTGCATTTAAAACACCCAGATGCTTGGGATGGTTTTGCATTAATGCACGCCTAAATTGCACTGGATCTTTGCCTGCAGCCTGGGCACATTCATCCATAAAGCATTCCATGAACATACCATTTTGATTGGTATTTACGCCGCGCCAGGGACCGACTGGTATGTGCGTATTTTTCATGACATATTCAGTGAGCAGGCTTGGGAAGGTGTAGCCTAATTGGGCATCTGGACCTTTCTCATAAAAACCTTGTAACTGACGCTCATCTTTACCATTTTTAATATTTTGCGGCGCAGCTGTGGCATTAATGGATTGACCTGCAACCTTAATATGCATGCCGGTCAGATTGCCAGTGGCATCTAAGCCTGCAGTCATCTTTGCCATAGCAATGGGATGATAAAAATCATGAGTCATATCCTCTTCACGACTCCAAATCACCTTCACTGGAACTCCAGGAAACTTCTGTGCCACTTTTGCTGCGTAAGTCGTAAAGTCTTGAGTCGATCCACGGCGACCTAATCCACAGCCAGAATCTAGTTTGTAGACTTCACAATTGGCCAGCGGTAAACCAGTTGCCTCAGACAGGGCTGCATGAGAGCCTTCACCGTTTTGTGTAGGTACCCAAGCCTCCGCACGGTCACCAGAAATCTTGACTGTTGCATTCATGGGCTCCATCGTGACGTGGGCTCTAAATGGCGTGAAATAAATTGCCTCGACTTTCTTGGCGGAAGACTGAATGACTTCAGGGGCATCACCAACCTTACGTTGCCAGAAATCACCTTGTTCGTCTAATCCATCTCTGAGCATCTGATTAATGCCAGCTTGTGAGGTGTTGGCTCCTTTGCCTTCATCCCAAACAATCGGTAAAGCATTGAGTGCGGCATTAGCATGCCACCAGGTATCGGCTACTACTGCTAGAGTGCTGTCATCAATTTTGACAACACCCTTTACTCCTCGCAGATTGCTGATCTTGGCTTCGTCATAACTCACTAACTTACCCCCAAATACAGGGCAAGACTTAACTGATGCACAAAGCATTCCAGGGAGCTGTAAGTCGATACCATATACCTTGCTGCCGTTGACTTTATTGGCCGTGTCTAACCGGGCATAGGGCTGGCCGGCAACCTTCCAAGTTCGTGGATCTTTTAGGGTAATTGATTTTGGATCGGGTGGGGTGAGGGTGGATGCTAGCTCGGCAACGTTGCCGTAGGTAGTCTTGCGTCCTGTCGGAAGATGCGTAATGACACCTTTATCTACCTTTAATTCCGTAACGGGAACGTTCCACTGATTAGCGGCAGCTTGTACGAGCATGATGCGAGCTGCTGCTGCGCCTCGGCGCACATAATCTTCTGATATCCGGATACCACGACTACCGCCAGTACCATGCTCTCCCCACACGCGTTTACGAGCCAAACTCTGCCCCGGGGTTGCGGATTGTGTTTTTACTTTTCTCCAATTGCACTCCAGCTCCTCTGTCACCAGTTGAGCTAAGCCAGTGCGTGTGCCTTGTCCCATCTCAGAGCGAGCAACCCGAATGAACACAGTGTCATCGGGTTTAATGCTGACCCATGCATTTACCTCTGCATCACCAAATTGGGTAGGGGTATTGGGATCATAGCTAGCGCCAGCTTGCGCAAATGCCTCAGGTAGGACGCCTACGCCTAGCATTAAGCCTCCACCTACTAGGGTGCCTTTAATAATGAAGTCGCGACGTGAGATATTAACTAATGGAGTGTCTAATGTATTGAGTGTCATATCGATTTCCTTAGCCGCGTGTTGAAGGAGATGCGTCGTACTGAGCCAGTACTTCTGCCAATTTCTTCTGACCAGAGGCAACATGAATTCCATCGCGAATCTTTTGATAGGTACCGCAGCGACAGAGATTGCCCATGGCACTATCAATATCAGCATCAGTAGGTTTCGGAATTCTTTTTAGTAGAGCGGCAGCAGCCATCACCTGTCCAGATTGGCAATAACCGCACTGGGGTACGTCAAGAGCAATCCAGGCTTGTTGCACGGGATGCGTATTGTTTTTAGAGAGCGCCTCAATGGTCGTAATTTTTGCTATACCCACTGCAGAGACAGGTAATGAGCAAGAGCGCACGGGTTCACCATTGAGGTAAACCGTACAAGCACCACACTGAGCCACGCCACATCCATACTTCGTTCCGGTAAGGCCAACTACTTCGCGAATAGCCCATAGCAAGGGCATAGTTGGCTCGACATCAATATTGTGAATCTTGCCATTAACTGATAGCTGCATAAGGATCTCCTCTACTGTTTTGAATCACTTTAAATGATTGTGGAAGATTTGGCACATCTGTAATTAGGTAAGGCGCAACAAATCCCTCGGCAGCATCATCTTTTCAGTATTGATGAGTAGATACCCTAATTAATATTTACTTTTTATGACAATGGTCAGCTTCGGGATTGCTGAGTCGCTACCAACCTTTTCTATTTAATGGTTTTTGCTAAGAACTAAAATTTCGCTATCAGTATTTTGTACCGCATCTAATTAAGGAGATTGACATGACGTAACTATCAAAAAGGAGTTTGTTATGTCACGTACATTAAGAAGAAAAAATCAGCAGCATGATTATGGTTGGGTCTTAATTGACTGGAGATCTCGTATCCCGGGAGTGCAATATCCACGCCATGATTCAAGATCAGCCTTAGGTCAAAAAGCGATTGCACGCTATCACTCTGACAGTCAGGTAACGATGGGTAGTACTGCACCGCGCTCGTATCGCAAGGCATATGATCATCGACTACGTACCCGAAATGACCGACAAATGAGAAAGTGGCTTCAGGATCCGGAATTTGACCCAGTTTTTGAGGTATACCATCGGCATGATGCGAATTACAGCTGGTGGTGATTTAGAGGGAGGGGGGGGTGGGTGACCCCCTAATTTAAGGATTTTTATGGCTAAATCCTACTTAATTTGTAATTATGAATACTTAAATATATAATTAAATATATATTTAATCGTGGAGAGATCATGGAAATCTTACTAACATCCTTAACGGCTTCTTTGACTGAGTTACGGGAGCCAAATAAGGTAATTGCTAGGGCCGGAAATAGTCCCGTTGCAATTCTCAATCGCAATGAGGCCATTGGATACTTTGTACCTAAAAGTGCTGTTTCGGACATTGAGCTCAAGCAAATTAGCGATGAGCAGGTAAGTGCATTCCTGCAGAATGATTTACATGAAATCAGTCATGTACTGGAGTATCTGAAGGATAAGTAAAGAGATGACTCAGTTCAACGTTCTCAGTACGACGCAAGTGATCGCTATTCATGACTCTATCATCGGCGCAAACGAGTTGCAGGGCTTGGCAAAAGATAAGTCCTTAGACGCAGTATTAGCCAGGGTTCACAATCGTTTGCAATATGGATTTATATCTGACTACTGTGATTTGGCTGCATGCTATGCAGTTTTTATAGCTAAGGGGCACTGTTTCAATGATGCCAATAAAAGAACTGCTGCCACCATTTTGTTTCTGATATTAAAAAGTAACGGTATTTCGATAAAGTTTTCTGGGCTGGCCTTAGGCGATTGGATTATCGAAGTTGCTACAGACAGAAAAACAGAAATTGAGTTGGCTGCCTGGCTGAGATCCCATAACTAAAAATTCTTAGCCTCCTGATTGCAAGCATCAGGCTTCAGAAGCTTAAAACTGAACTTCTCTGTAGTGTCGATACAGATTGGCAATCGATGCGAAGCCTAGAACCACGATCAGAGCAGCAAAAAGGTATTCAGTCGTCAGGTATGTAAACGTATCTGTTTGAATGGCTATTGCTGCCGCAATAAAGGCTGCAATCGCTCCGAAGACTACTAGTTTGAAGTTGGGGATAAAAGCGCCAAGCGTGATGGCAATAAATAGCAGGATGAGTTCAGAAACCAGTTCATCTGCAGTCTGAAAAATTTGATTGGTGAGCTCAGGGTTGGTCATCTTTCCTAAGACGGCCAGCATCAATATGCTGGCAAGTACTGCAAAGTTCAGTTTCGCTTTATTGAAAAAGGTTTTGAATTGATCATTCACAGCAGGCAGTCTTTGTTGGTGAAATATTTAGGGATTGGCACTACCGCTAAACACAAGGCTGATACCAATCCACAAGAGAATAAAAGCAATCAAGATCGTCAAGCCAAGCTTCTTGAGAAAGTATTCTAGGGTATCCATATAAGCTTCATCATTACGACCAAAGTATTGGTCAAAGCGTTTCCATACCAGGCGACCCACCACCAGTGGAAGTAGCATGGCAACAATGCCAAGAATAATAGTAAGAGTGTTATCCATGGGGTTTGTATTCTTTCTTGCTAATGTCTATTGAGTGCCGGTGAAGGTTGGATAGTCATATAGCATACAGGGATTGTCCGAGAGAATCGTTTTTCTAAGTTCTTGATCAGATACCCAAGACCCCAATAGATCACAGAGATCAGCATCGTGCGGCATTTGCTTTTTGACCATGACATGCGGCCAATCGCTACCCCAGATTAATCGATTGCTATTGGCCTTGATTACCTCATCATTGAATGCTCGCATATCCGCATAGGGCAAGTCCCCATCACAAATGCGGTAGGGACCAGTCATTTTGACCCAGGCCTTTTGCTCTCGTAGTAGTTCTAGTAAGCCTTGAAATCCGGGGTCATTCACACCATGTCTTGAGTGGGAATAGCCAAAGTGTCCAAATACCAAGTCCACTGGAAAGTTTGCAAATGTTGTGGCGAGATCGGGGTATTCATTGACGTGGGCGAGTAGCTCTAAGTGCCACCCAAAGGGTTTGATGCGTTTGGCGATTGCAGTGAACTCGTCAATCGGTAAACCTTTTGATTTATCGGCAACATCTACGACATTGCAACGAATGCCACGAACACCAGCGTGATGCATGGTTTCCAATTGCGCATCCGAGATCTTGGGGTCGATCACTGCAACCCCACGAAATTTGTTGGAGTTTGTAGAGAGTGCTGCGAGCATGGCCCGATTATCTGTGCCATACACGCTGGGCTGAACTAAGACGGCGCGATCAACACTCAGCATGCTCAATAAAGATTGAAATTGGCTCAGTGTGGCATCAGGCGGAGTGTAGATGCGCTCATCAGCATAAGGAAAATCTAGAGCTGGCCCACATATATGGGCATGACAATCTACCGCCCCAGCAGGAAATTGAATCTTCGGAGATCGAATTTCCGAATCTGGGGCTTGGCAAAGTGGTGCAGCGTGAGTGGAGTTCAATTTACTTTAGTTAGTTACTGAGGTTCAATGTTGGCGTCTTTAGCAATCTTCTGATACTTCGCCATTTCTTCGCGCACAAACTTACCGAACTCTTGCGGGCTCATGGGAGTTGCTTTAATACCTTTAGCCTCATAAGCAGTCTTCACTTCAGGAGATTGCATTGCCAAATTAATATCTTGATTAATCTTTTTCACAATCGCTGCTGGTGTGCCAGCCGGCGCCCAAACACCAAACCACAGACCAATTTCAAAGTTGGCATAACCCAGCTCGGCAATGCTCGGAATATCTGGCACGGCAGCATTACGCGCTTTGCTAGTAACCCCAAGCGCTCTCACTTTGCCACCCTTGAGTTGCCCGATAGCAGTATCGAGTGGCGCCATATAAAAAGCGGTACGTCCAGCCATCGTATCTTGAATGGCTTCTGGTGATCCTTTGTAAGGAACATGAATAAGCTTGATGGCCATCATTTGATTGAAGTACTCGGCAGCAAGGTGAGTCGAGCTGCCAACACCTGCAGATGCAAAAGTCACTTCACCAGGTTTAGACTTGGCCGCAATGACTAAATCACGAACAGACTGGTACGGACCGTCTGCGGAAGTAATTAAGACATAAGGTGTTTGCCCAAGAATATCGACATCCACTAAGCTCTTGAGTGGATCGTAAGGCAGCTTTTTATAAATGGCTGGATTGGCCGCGTATGAAGCGGATTGCACGAGCAGGGTATAGCCATCAGGTTCGGCACCCACCACTGCACCAGTGCCGATTAAGCCACCAGCACCAGGACGATTTTCAATAATGACGGATTGTTTCCAGGTTTCAGAAAGGCTTTTGGCAGTAATACGTCCCGCAATGTCAGCACCAGACCCAGTAGTGAGAGGCACAATCATCTTTACGGTCCGATTAGGATAGCTTTGCGCGTTTGCAGTTGTAGAAATCAGGTTGAGGCTAAGCCCTAAGCTGATGAATAAGCTCAACATCCAGTTGCGCTTAAGTAAACGAGGGGATTGCAATGTCTGTTGCATCATGTCTCCTGAGTATTTTTATAGTTTCATTGGATAATCTACCATGCTCCTTTCAAGATCTCCATGATCAAGATGGGATATATACAAATTGCTAAATCAGCCAGAAAGCAGAGACAAATGAGCCAAAAACTAGAAAAACAGATCATCAAGGTCAATGGGGTCAATATTGCCTATCGTTTTGATGGTCCTAGTGATGGTCATGTGGTGATGATGGCCAATAGCCTCATGTCGGATTGCAGTATGTGGGATTGGAACGTGCCTGCATTAAGTGATCGTTATCGAGTTCTCCGCTTTGATAAGCGTGGGCACGGTGACTCTGAAACAACTCCAGCGCCCTATAGCATTCCTCAATTGGCGGATGATGCGGTTGCCTTATTGGATGCCTTAAAGATTGATAAAGTACATTTCATTGGATTGTCGATGGGAGGCATGATTGGTCAGCAGTTAGGTGCTCGCTTTCCGGAACGTGTTTATTCTCTATCCCTCTGCGACACGGCCAGTGAAATGCCTCCACGTAGTTTGTGGGAGGAGCGTTTTGAACTTGCGCGCAAAGAAGGCATTGCCGGCTTGGTAGATGGCACGATTAAGCGTTGGTTTACCGCCCCATTTATTTCTCGCGCGCCTCAAGACATAGCCAAAGTGCGCGAGATGATTTTGGGCACTGGGGTTGAGGGTTATCTGGGGTGCGCAAGTGCAGTAAGGGATATGGCGCAAACTACTATGCTCTTAAAAATTAAGGCCCCAACATTGATTCTGACAGGGCGTCAGGATCCGGCCTGTACCGTGGACCAAGCCATTGTGCTCAATCGCATGATTGATGGCTCAAAGTTAGTCATATTGGAAGATGCAGCGCACTTATCTAATATTGAGCAACCAGAGGCATTTAACCGCACCATTAGGGACTTTATTGATACAGTGGATAATACTTTGTAGGAATGTATGTAAACACTAAAGCGCTATGCCAATGAAAAAAACAGATCTTTATAAAAACCTAGCTCTGGCAACTGCACAGCGCATGAAAAATGCTGCTAAGACGCCAAAGCCAGGTACGGCAGAGGGCATTGCTAAAACCAAAAAGGAGCTTGCTAGTAGCAATCCTATGCTCGCCTCTTTGATGGGCAAGACTAAGACAAAGTCAAAATAGATCGCCGCATTGCAATCCAAAAATCATTATCTTTTAGTTGATTTCTTAAAGACTTTCGCAGCTTTTGCGATTGTTCTTCACCATTTTTTGAACTATGGTCAGTTGGCTGAGGATGCTCGAAACTTTCTTCCAATAATGCTGACTTGGTTGTTTGAATATGGTCGTTTTGCTGTGCAGATTTTTTTGGTACTGGGTGGTTATTTGGCGGCTAAGTCAATCACGCGTGCAAAAGATTTAAAAAATCCACACATTCTCTTCAGGACAATTTTCAATCGTTACATACGATTATTCGCTCCTTATGTAGTGGCATTAATTATTACCATCATTTGCGCATGGCTTGCACGTTTTTGGGTTCAAGATGAATTTGTTGGAGAATCAGAAACATTGGGGCAATTTCTAGCGCATTTATTTTTCCTTCAGGGTATTTTAGGTTTAGATTCAATTTCTGCTGGCATCTGGTATGTGGGAATAGATTGGCAGCTATATGCCATCTTGGCGATCCTCTTAGGAATGTTTCCTGTCTTTAGATCCGCAATCTGGATTTTGGCTGTGTTCTGCGTTTTATCTTTGCTGTACTTTAATAGACATAGTGAATATGAAAATTATTTTATTTACTTCATGGGTCCTTATGGCTTAGGCGTTTTGGCGCAGCTTTGCAAAAATTATCCCGATCGATTGATTAACCGCCTCGCCAGCACGCTGATAATAGTAATTGGGGCAGCTATTGTGATTAGTAGTTTCCAGCAGATTTGGTTTCGCAATCTTTTGGCGTATGTTGTTGCGATTACGCTGATCTTTTGGGGTGATTGGGCGTACCTTGATCGATGGCGTGAAAAGAAAAATTCACAAATGCACAAGTTGGTGAATGCCATCTTATGGAGCAGCAGAAGGTCGTACTGCGTTTTTTTAATGCACTTCTGTTTTATTTTGCTGGCTAATACGATTTATATCAGCTGGGGCATGAGTCAACACCATGATGGCGCAATGGCGATCGTCCTAATATTTATTTCTATTATGGCAAGTTGGCAGGCCGCCAATTATCTCTATCGATGGGTAGAGCTACCATCTAGAAGAATTAAATTTTAAAGCCCCATTTCTTTTAAGACACGAAAGATTTCACGATAAGCCTTAGGAGGTTTATTGGTTTCCTTTTCTTTACGTGCATTCCGAATGAGGGTGCGCATATTCTGAATATCCATATCGGGATATTGCTCAATCATCTTCGTAAAGGTTTCATCATTGGCAATCAGGCGATCGCGATACGACTCCAGATGATGCAGCTTTGCAGTCTCTGCCTTGCTAACGCCTTGAATAGCATCTAAACGTTTCTGAATGGCATCCAATTCTTCCTCATCTAAAAAGCGCATTAGTTTGCCAAGGTATTGCTTATGACGACGAATCGCCTCAAAACTCTTAATCTTGTTGGTTTCAGCAATAGAGACCTTAATAGCCTCATCCATTGGAATGGTCTTCAAGGCATCGCTACTAAGCGCTGCTAAAACTTCGGCCAGTTTCTGGCGCTGAGTCATCAAGCGCTTTAGCTCGGATTTGCTGGGCCCCTCATCAAGATCATCTTTCTTGGGAGTGCGGTTCTTTTCATTGACATGCATGGGCGTATTTTAGACGGGTATTTGCCGTTTCTAGCTGAATCGCCCAATTTCTTCTTATTGGAAGATTTGGTAAATAATAGAGTTTATAAAAGGGCGTCTATATAACTAGAGATATGAGCACAACAAGCCATCAAAACACCTACGACTACATCATCATCGGCGCTGGCAGCGCAGGCTGCATGCTTGCCAAGCGCTTGACTGAAAATCCGGCTAAACGAGTGCTTTTGATTGAGGCCGGTAAAAACGATAACTACATCTGGATACACATACCAGTTGGCTACCTATATTGCATCGATAACCCAAGAGCGGATTGGCGTTTTAAGACTGCTGCTGAAAAAGGTTTAAACGGACGCTCACTGCTCTATCCACGCGGCCGTGTTTTGGGTGGCTGCTCATCTATCAACGGCATGATCTATATGCGCGGCCAAGAGGGCGATTACGCCTCTTGGGTGAAAGCAACTGGTGATGACTCTTGGTCTTGGCAAAACGCATTGCGTCGCTACAAATCATTTGAGGACTATCACGGTGCCGCTAATCAGTGGCATGGCAAAGGTGGTGAGTGGACTGTGTCTCAGCAGCGTTTGCGTTGGCCCATCATGGATGTTTTCAAAGAAGCTGCAGTAGAGGCGGGTATTCCGGCATCAGATGACTTTAACCAAGGTGATAATTTTGGAGTGGGTTACTTTGATGTGAGTCAGCGCAAAGGTTGGCGTCTCAATACTTCCAAAGCCTTCTTACGTGATGCTGCTAAGCGATCTAACCTCACTGTAGTTACTCAAGCGATGGTCAATAAATTATTGATTGATCCAAACTCTAAAAATTGCTACGGCGTTCAATATATTCAAGATGGCAAAACCATCGATGTGCATTGCACTGCTCTTGGTACCGCCAATCAAGGTGAAGTGATTTTGAGTGCAGGTGCCATTGGTAGTGTGCAGGTTCTAGAACGCTCGGGCGTTGGATCAGCTGCGCATCTGAATAAACTGGGTATCCCCGTCATTGCAGATTTACCAGGTGTTGGTGAAAATTTACAAGACCATTTGCAATTGCGCATGATCTACAAAGTGAATGGTATCAAGACTCTCAATACCAAAGCGAACTCCTTGCTTGGCAAGCTATTAATTGGTATGGAGTACGTGCTTAAGCGCTCTGGCCCGATGTCGATGGCTCCTTCGCAGCTGGGTGCATTTGCATACAGCTCACCAGATCAGCCCTCTGCCAATTTGGAGTATCACGTTCAACCGCTATCGCTGGAAAAGTTCGGTGATGATTTGCATTCCTTCAATGCAATTACTGCGAGCGTTTGTAACGTGCGCCCAACATCTCGTGGTAGTGTGCATATCAGCTCGATTGATCCAGAGGCACCGCCAGTGATTGCACCAAATTATTTATCTACTGATGAAGATCGCAAAGTTGCTGCCGACTCATTGCGCCTCACGCGCAAGATTGTGGAGAGCCCTGCGCTCAAGCCGTACACACCAGATGAGTACAAGCCGGGCAAGCAATATCAAAGCGATGAGGAACTTATCAAAGCTGCTGGCGATATTGGCACAACGATTTTCCATCCTGTAGGCACCTGCAAGATGGGGCGCGATGGTGATCCGATGGCAGTACTGGATACACAATTACGAGTTCGGGGCATTCATCATCTAAGGGTGGTGGATGCATCTGCTATGCCAACAATTACTTCAGGCAATACTGCAGCACCTACCATGATGATTGCGCAACGCGCTGTTGAACTGTTTACTGGTGAGTAGTTCAAAATCATCAGGCAGTTCGCAGTTGCATCCTGGGCTTCCTGCAAGCCACTTATTATTAGCGCTCGCCATTGTTGCTGTTTGGGGAACTAACTTTGTAGTGATCAAAGTTTCTCTTGAGAGCTTCCCACCATTTTTGTTCGCTGCTCTGCGATACATTTTTGCTTTATTGCCCGTAGTATTTTTTATGCCTAAACCCAAGGTCTCTTGGACTAACCTATGTATCTATGGTTTGGCAACTGGGGTGGGGCAGTTCGGCGTGATGTATTTCGCGATTGATGGGCGTATTTCTCCTGGGCTAGCATCACTGGTTATTCAGACGCAGGTATTTTTTACGATTGGCTTTGCGATGTTCTTCGCTAAAGAACGTCTGAGGCTTTATCAGGCAGTGGCCGTAGCGGTAGCAATGACGGGTTTGGTCATCATTGCATTGCACACCGATGCCACAACGACTTTCCTGGGTCTGGCCTTAGTCGTGTTTGCGGGTTTCTCTTGGGGGGTCGCTAATACAGTGAGTCGTAAGGCTGGCGCCATCAATATGCTGTCTTATGTGGTTTGGGCCAGCGCCTTCTCTATCCCTCCATTACTACTTGTTTCACTCATTTTTGAGGGTGGCGCCAGCCATTTATGGGAAATCACCCTAGTAGCACCTCTCGGAGCTTGGATTGGAGTGCTCTGGCAGGCATGGGCAAATACCCTGTTTGGCTATGCTGCTTGGGGCTGGCTACTGTCAAAGCATCCAGCAGCCGTAGTGGCCCCCGCCCCCCTGCTAGTACCTATCTTTGGAATGGGGGCATCAGCCTTTTTCTTGGGCGAGGCCTTGCCAAACTGGAAAATCATGGCTGCAGGCCTCGTAATTGCTGGTTTAGTGGTAAATCTTTTCTGGCCTGCATTGCGGGAGCGAAGTCGTCATTTTTTTTAAAACGACTTTTATCGCTAGGAGCTAATGTAAAACCCTAATACAAACCTCTTTTTTTGCCTCTACATTGACTGTAAGATGGCTATTCGCTTTAAGTTGTGTCCAAAAATAGAATTTATTTAATTAGCATTTTTAGTCATGGAGACTTTATGAATATTCGTCGTCACATTTTTGCAGTGGCTGCTGCTGCAATGTTATCAACCGGCGCTTATGCTGCCGATATCAAAGTAGGCGTAATTGGCCCGTTCACTGGCGGCTCAGCTTCAATGGGCGTGAGTATGCGTGATGGCGTGCGTTTAGCTGCGAAAGAAATTAACGCTGCTGGCGGCATTGACGGCAACAAGATTGTTTTAGTTGAGCGCGATGACGAAGCTAAAAACGAGCGTGGTGTACAAATTGCTCAAGAATTGATTAATAACGAAAAAGTAGCTGCTACTTTGGGTTACATCAACACTGGCGTGGCTTTGGCTTCCCAGCGTTTCTTCCAAGAGGCAAAGATCCCAGTCATCAACAACGTTGCTACTGGCACTTTGATTACTAAGCAATTCCCTAACGCTGCTGAGAACTATGTATTCCGTACCTCTGCTGCTGACAACATCCAGGCTCCAATGATCGCTAAAGAAGCGGTTGAGAAGCGTGGCTTGAAGAAAGTAGCTATCTTGGCTGACTCTACTAACTACGGTCAGTTAGGTCGTGAAGACTTAGAGAAAGCGCTCAAGACTTATGGCGTAACTCCAGTGACTACTGAAAAGTTCAACCTTGGTGACGTGGATATGACTTCACAGTTGCTCAAGGCAAAAAATGCGGGTGCAGAAGTTATTTTGACTTACGCAATCGGACCTGAGTTGGCACAAATTGCGAACGGTATGGCGAAGTTGGGTTGGAAAAAACCACTGATTGGTTCTTGGACATTATCTATGGCTAGCTTTATTGATACAGCTGGTAAGAACGGTAACGGCGCAACCATGCCAGAGACTTTCATTCAGAATCCCCCAACAACACCAAAGCGTAAAGCTTTCGTTGAGGCATACCTGAAAGATTTCAAGCCAAAGAACGGCATCATCGCTTCCCCAGTGTCAGCTGCTCAAGGTTACGATTCTGTATACCTCTTGGCAGCCGCTATCAAGCAAGCTAAGGGTACAGAAGGACCAAAGATCTTGGCCGCATTGCAAGACCTGAAAACCCCTATTGATGGCGTTGTAATGTCATATAACAAGCCATTTTCTGCAGCCGATCATGAAGCTATTAAAGCTAAAGACGTAGTGATGGGCATTGTTGAGGACGGTAAGGTTGAGTTCTTGAATGCTGAAGATGCTACAGCTAAGAAGAAGTAATCTTTCTTAGATTGGGTGCGGAAACTGAAATTTTCCGCACTGCAGCAATTAAAGAGTTATAAATAAGCAAAACGCCGCCTACAAAGCGGCGTTTTGCTTACAATGTCGAATCGTTCATAAAACAGTTTTAGAATTTTTTAGGTCTACATCATGGAAATGTTTGCACAAATCCTCTCCAGCGGTATAGCGGTCGGCATGATCTATGCGGTCATTGCTTTCGGCTTTCAGCTGACTTTTGCTACTTCTGGCACGTTGAATTTCGGTCAAGGCGAGGCCTTAATGTTGGGCGCCTTGGTTGGCCTTACCTGTGTTGACATGCTCGGTATGAACTACTGGCTCATGATTCCAATAGTCTGCCTTTTCGGAATGGTGCAAGGTGGCTTCGTTGAGCTGATTGGTGTGCGTCCTGCGATTAAGATTAAGTCTGAGTTCGGTTGGATTATGTCCACGATCGCACTGGGCATTATTTTCAAAAACGTCGCTGAAAATATTTGGGGACGTGATGCATTGCCATTTCCATCCCCGCTACCAATGGAGCCAATGGAATTCCTTGGGGCAAACATTTTGCCAATGGAAATCTTGGTTGTAGTTGGCGCCTTAGTCATGATGTTGTTAGTGGAGTTCTTTAACCGTAAAACAATTTACGGTAAAGCGGTTGTCGCAACAGCAAACGATCGCGATGCTGCTGGCTTAATGGGTATTAATACCAGTTTGGTAATTACCTTCTCATATGCACTTTCATCCTTAACTGCTGCCTTTGCGGGTGTACTGATTGCGCCGTTGACATTAACCGGCGCTGCTATGGGCGGCGCTTTGGGTTTAAAAGCATTTGCAGTGGCCATTATTGGCGGCCTCTCAAGTGGTATGGGAATCATTGTGGGTGGTTTGATTCTTGGAATTGTTGAGACTGCTACAGGCTTTTATATTTCTACTGGCTACAAAGACGTACCAGGCTTGATCTTGCTCTTATTAGTGCTTGCATTTAAGCCATCCGGTCTCTTTGGTAAAACTGCAATCAAGAAAGTTTAATAATGAAATCGAAGTCTCTATTACCTCTATTAATTGCAATTGTTGGCTTATTTAGCCTACCTTTATTTATCAGTAATCCGTACTACATTCACTTGATAGAAACGATTCTGATTTACACCATTCTCTTGTATGGCTTAGATATTGTGGTGGGTTACGTTGGTCAAGTTTCTTTGGGCCACGCTGCCTTGTTCGGAATTGGTTCGTACACCGCCGGTGTATTGTTTTTCCACTTCGGCACTCCAATTTGGCTGACCTTGCCAGCATCAATCGTTGTCACAGCGATCTTTGGCGGAATCTTGGCCCTGCCTGCACTAAAAGTGATTGGACCTTATTTAGCCATGGTGACCTTGGCATTTGGAACAATTGCCCAGATCTTAATTAACGAAATGACATGGCTCACAGAAGGCCCATTAGGAATCAAAATTCCTAAGCCTGATTTGATGGGCGCTCCCATGTCAAAGGCACAGTTTTTCTGGTTGGTCTGTATTGTTTTGATTGTTGCGATGGTGGTGGTTGACCGTTTTGTTAAATCCCAGATGGGCCGTGCTTTTGAGGCCTTACGTGATAGTCCGGTGGCTTGCGACTGTATGGGTGTCTCGGTTTATCGCTACAAAGTCATTGCGTTCGTAATTAGTGCTGGCTTTGCTGGCCTGGCTGGTTGCTTGTATGCCTACTCGGAGCAATATATCTCCCCAAATACCTACAACAATGAATTAGCTGTTCTCTTCTTGTTGGCAGTCATTATGGGTGGTCGTAAGTCTCGCTTGGGTGCATTACTAGGCGCGGCCATTATTGTTCTGCTACCTAAACTTCTCGACGATATTAATTTATTCCGTATTGTTGCTTCTACGATCGCGATCGTAGTTGCAGTTGGTGCGGCTATGGCCCTCTCCAAGAAAGTCACCACACCAAGACGCGTGATGGTGCCTTTGGCAGGAGTAGTTGGTCTAGCAGCATTCTCATTCTGGTTAGACAGAATCTCCGATTGGCGTTTGAGTATTTTCGGATTCATGATTTTGTTGGTGGTGTATTACCTTCAAAACGGTATCGTTGGTTTTGCGAAGAGCTTCTACCAATCCATCGTCGGTAAAACAGTCACCACCCGTGGTGAAAAAGCAGACGCAATTGATGATTCAATCAGCTTCATTAGCGCAGTCAACAATCAAAATGCAGGCACTGAGCTTCTTAAGGTTGACTCTGTGCTGATGCAGTTTGGCGGTTTGAAGGCCTTGAACAATGTGGATCTCAGCATCAAGCGCGGAACCATTCACGGCTTGATCGGACCAAACGGCTCCGGAAAGAGCACCATGATGAACGTCCTTACTGGTATCTATCAGCCTACGGCTGGTAACGTGCTGTATGCCGGTGAAAGCGTAGTTGGTCGCACTTCCTCTGATATTGCCTTGTCTGGTATCGCACGTACCTTCCAAAACGTTCAGCTATTCGGTGAAATGACTGCCATCCAAAATATTTTGGTTGGCTTGCATCACACCTTTAAATCCAATATGTTGGAGATTGCGCTGAACTTGCCACGCTACAAAAAGGAATCGCAAGAAGCACATGCCCGCGCGATGGCCTTATTGAAGTTTGTGGGCTTGGAAGATTTAGCGAATGAAGAGGCGCGTAATTTGCCATACGGTAAACAACGCTCTTTAGAGATTGCCCGCGCCTTGGCTTTGGATCCAGAGCTGCTCTTGTTGGATGAGCCAGCTGCTGGTTTGACAGCTCCGGATATTAAAGAACTCTTGCGCATTATTCGCAAGATCCGCGATAGCGGTATTACCTTCATCCTGATTGAGCATCATATGGATGTGGTGATGTCAGTCTGCGATACCGTCTCTGTATTGGACTTCGGTCAGAAGATTGCAGAAGGTAAACCAGCTGAAGTTCAGGCAGACGAGAAGGTGATTCATGCCTACTTGGGTACTTAATCACTAGAACCATATTGAATCGGTAAATACCATGTTATCTATTAAGAATCTTGAAGCAGGCTACGGCAAAGTAAAAGTTCTGCACGGCATCAATATTGATGTTCCTAAAGGGCAGGTCATTACTTTGATCGGGTCAAACGGCGCTGGTAAAACAACTACTATGCGTGCCATTACCGGCATGATTAAACCAACCAGCGGTGAAGTTACCCTGGGCGGCGAAAAAATTGATGGTTACGACTCTCATAAAATCGCACGTCTTGGTTTGGCGCATAGCCCAGAAGGTCGTCGTGTATTTACGACGATGTCTGTGAATGACAATCTCCTGTTGGGGGCATTTCCACGTTTTACAGGCAGCCGTCCAAAAGGCGACATTAAGAACGATCTCGAGAGATCTCTCGAAATGTTCCCGCGCTTAAAAGAGCGTCGCAATCAATTGGCTGGAACATTGTCAGGTGGTGAGCAGCAGATGTTGGCGATGGCCCGTGCCGTGATGCTCAATCCAGAGATCATTCTCTTAGATGAGCCTTCAATGGGCTTGGCACCAATTTTGGTTGAGGAAGTTTTCAGAATTATTTCTAATCTCAAATCACAAGGTGTGACGATGTTATTGGTTGAACAGTTCGCTGCGGCGGCTTTGAAGGTTGCAGATTACGGTTATGTTCTTGAGAACGGTAAGATTGCAACGCATGGCCCAGCTGATAAGTTAATGCATGATCCTGCTGTGAAAGCGGCTTACTTGGGTGGAGCTAGCAGCCACTAAGATTGGGCAGCACTATGTTATTCAAAAGCCCTCGAAAGAGGGCTTTTTCTATTGGTGACTAAACCAGCTCTTTAACTCTCTAGTTTTGAATTAGTAAGATAGCCTCACAGATTCAAACTTAGCATGCTTTTAATTAGCAGGCTAATAGCAATGATGAGGGAGAAGATCGAGAAAATGAGTTGGGTATGCGGCCCACTTAATTTTTTACCCACTAGCAGCCCAATCAATAGCCCGCCTAAGGCAGCAAGTGCAAAAGGCGCAGCAACGAAGATATTTAAGCTCCCGCTAACTGCCGAGAATATTGCCCCACCACCAGTGATGATGGCCAGCACTCCCAGCGAGGTGGCAACGATTGATTTGATAGGTAAGTCGGTATAACGCTTCAGTGCAGGCACGATGATAAAGCCACCACCAACACCCAATAGACCAGATAGGAAGCCTGCAATACTACCAGCGAGCATAAGGGCGCGAGCACAAGGCAGGGTCCACTGGAGTTTCCCAATAGTAGGGTTGATGAGGCAGGGCGGAGGCTTTCTATTTTCTTCTGGGATGCCCTTAATCTGATTGCGAGCCTGGCTTAACAAACGAATAGCAACAAATAACAAGATGAGGCTAAACAGAATCTGTAAGGGCGCATTCGGAATCTGAGGCGCAAGCCAAAGCCCTAGTGGCGATAGCGCTAAACCAAAGATCGCCATAAAACCTGCTGCTTTATAGCGCAAGATCTTATTTTTGAGACCCAGAATGGCGCCAATAGTAGAAGCTAGGGCAACTGCACATAGGGCAATTGGGGCTGCCTCTGTAATGGATAGCCCCAGAAAGAAAACTAAGAGGGGTACTGACAAAATTCCACCCCCTGCGCCAGTGAGACCCATGAGGATGCCAACTAGAGTGCCTAGTGCTGGGCTGATGAGCGTTGAGTAATCCATTGCAATTTATTTTATATTAATATAGTATATAAATATATATATTATTTAGGTACCCGAAAGAATCAATTGACGACAAAGCCCACCCCATTGATAAAAGACTTTTTTGACCCAGAAACCTGGACCTATACCTATGTGGTCTATGAGGATGAGGGAAGTCCATGCGTCATCATCGACTCTGTCTTGAACTATGACCCTAAATCAGGCAGGACTGGCACCAAGTCTGCTGATGAGGTGATTACCTTTATTAAGAAGCACCAGCTCCAAGTGGATTGGATCCTAGAGACCCATGCTCATGCAGACCATTTAACGGCTGCCCCTTATTTACAAAGTCACTTAGGTGGCAAGTTGGTGATCGGGGATCACATTACCAATGTGCAGGCGGTATTTAAAGACGTCTTTAATCTAGATGATCACTTTAAAACGGACGGCGCTCAATTTGATCGCTTGGTAAAAGAAGGCGAATCGCTTGCTTTCGGAAACCTCTCCTTAAAGGCGCTCTTTGTGCCGGGTCACACACCTGCTTGTATGGCTTATGAAATCGGCGATGCCATCTTTGTGGGCGATACCCTGTTTATGCCAGATGTAGGTACAGCTCGTTGTGATTTTCCTGGTGGTGATGCGAAGACGCTCTATCAATCTATTCAACAGATTTTGTCTTATCCTGACCAGACTAAGTTGTATATGTGCCATGACTATCCTCCAAATAATCGACCTGCAACTGGCGTGAGTACTGTTGCTGATGAAAAGGCAAATAATATTCATGTGCATGATGGGGTGACTGAAGTGCAATTTGTGGAAATGCGCACTACACGAGATAACACCTTAGAGATGCCAACACTCATCTTGCCTTCTATTCAGGTCAATATACGGGCTGGACATTTTCCTGATGCCGATAGCAATGGAGTCTCGTATTTAAAGATTCCTTTGAATGCGCTCTGATCAGAGAATAACCATGAATATGCCTATCTCCAAAGCAGAATTAAAGAAGATACAGTCATCCGCAGATGATGCCTGCAAGCTCATGAAGGTCCTATCAAACCGAGATCGGATGATGCTCTTATGTGAAATCGGTCAAGCAGAAAAATGTGTTGGTGAGTTAGAGGCGGCACTAGATTTGCATCAGCCTACTCTCTCGCAGCAACTTACCGTATTGCGTAAAGAAAAGCTGGTTAAAACGCGTAGAGAAGGAAAGCAAATTTATTACACCCTATCTAGTGAGGTTGCTGTCGCAGTGATGAGTTTGCTATACAAGCATTTCTGTAAGAAGTAATCATTCTTTAATCGTTTTCAAAGGGAGTTCAATATGAAATGTAACGTCGGCGGTATCGATCGTATTTTAAGAATCTCAGTAGGCATTGTGCTAGTTGCACTTGCAGCTAACGGTATCGTAGGTTGGTGGGGTTGGCTCGGACTCATCCCTATGGCTACTGGTATTTTCCGTTTCTGCCCAGCCTACTTATTACTGGGAAATAATTTTTGCTCTAAGTGAGCACCGCAAGTTTTGATTAAGACATATTGAGATCAAGTGACTCAATATGTCTTATTTTGTATTTAAGACGGTAGTTTTTTAGCATAGACACCGTGCAGCAGAAAGATAGCAAAGAAGACAATACCAATCATCCAGTGGGTTGCAATGACCCCATCCCGAATTTCTGTAGGGCCGTAGTACAACATGGCGCCCGATACTAATAAGAGGGCTAAAAAAGCCAATTGACTTAAGCCGCTCCATAGCTTTCTCTTGGACTTCAGGCCCGCTTTCAAATGAAAGGGTAAGACTGAGCCTAGAGCCATCGTAGCCAATATGGCAGCAATGCCGTGCCATGCCAATACTGAATGGGTTCCCAAGACAGCTCGTTCAATATGGAATTCATGACCAAGTAAATAAACTGTCCCAGTGAGGGAGCAACTCAATATACCGATTTGAACAAAGTGTTTTTGCCATACTGGCATCTTGCCAAGGCGATTTGTATTCTTCATAGGGATTGGGAATTGGGGATGCAGATTGCTTGGGCAGAAAAGTGACTTAAGCAAGGATGGTGAGTATTTCTGGAAATACTCACCACCTTAGTTAAGGCGTCTGCGTAGACACATCTAGTGGCGACTACTGAGTAAGACTCTGAAAACTCAATATGACCTTGATTCAGGGGGTTCACCATAAAGCTCTTTGAGCTGCTACTACGGTTTGCAAAGTAGAGACTGCTAGTGGCAATCGCACCTGCTGACATGCTACCAATCTGGATGAGTTCATGCGGTTTAGATGGATTGCGGATTTGAATAGCTTGAGATCGACCCCCGAATATGCGGATATCCCCGCCCGCGTTGACTGATCCAGCTTGGACGCCATTAGCAAGTAAAGCTTCAACGGCTTTATCTACTGCGTAGCCTTTGGCAATGCCGCCAAGATCAAGGCAAAGTGGTAGTGACGATCGAACCAAGGAGAGTTCAATAAATTGGAGATCTTCAATGCCTCCAAATGAGCAATCATTGAGGGTGTGATGCCTTGGGAGTAGGCCTGCCTCCACTAGACGATGACCAACTCCACAATTAAATACACCTTGGGATTGGAGGTAAACCTCTTTTGCAATCCTGAGAACTTCAGCTGTCCAAGGGTGAATCCGAACAGGTTTGAAATAGGATCTAGCATTGATCTGGGAAAGCTCGCTATCAGGATTATGAAAGCCCATCAAAGATTGCACTTTTTCAATAGCTAAAAAAGCCTCATCTAGTGCTTTTAATGGGGGTGATGGATCTTCAATCCTAATTTCTACGAAGGTGCCTAAAAGTGGCTTGCAACGAATCATTTTGCTTTTAGGCTTAAGGTCTGATTTTTTAAGGCGATCTCATATAAGACCGCAACCCGCTTTACGCCATCAGTCAGATGTTTACAGGAGAGAGTGGCGCCACCAATATTCTGGATATCTTGATTAAGTTTAATGGGGTCCGCAGCCGTCTTTCCGACAAACTGCTTACGCCAGTTGGCTTCTGCTACTTCGTATCCGTAAGATTCAACGTATTCTAGAATCTCAATTCCAGTTACTGCGCCCGATGGATTGAGTGCAACTGCGTAAGTAATCATTTCATGTTTACCGACTACCTCATCTACGATGAACCAGCTTCCGTCAGTCGCCCTCCAAATTCGGTCTCCTTGAAAGGGGTGTCGAATACTCGAAGCTGAGCGCATTTTGTCTTGCAGCTCATCGGTGATGATCATGGGATTTTTAACAAGCGATTTATTGGGTAGCAGTATCTTTTGAGCTTGTTCAATCGATACATAAATCTTGGCCTGTGCAATGATTGGTGCGGTTGTCATAGTTAAACCAATGATGAATAGGGGGTTAGGTTTCCAGTTCATATTTATTTCATTAGTTCAGAGGGAATCCAACTTTGACGATAAATTCATTCACTGAATGACTATCCCAAACACGCGCATTTGAGCATTCGGCTTCTCCACCACCCATACAGGTGCCACCTTTAAGTTGATAGCGCCAAGCACCCGTTACCCACCAGTCCTTAGCGGCGTAGTGCATATTGGGCCCCACAAAAGTGGCACGTTGGACTTGATTGCGTAAATTCAATTCTGAGTAGTCATTGTGGAAACGTGCCTCAACACCGGCAGACCATTTAGGTGCAAATCGATAGCTCGCGCCCACAAGGAAGTCGAGCATCGATTCTGGTACGTTGCCATTTTCAATAAACTTTAAGCGTTCATTCGCTACAACTACGTTACCTGCCAAAATTAAACGATCATCAATGAAATTCGATTGCAATAGTAGGCGCGCTTCAATTTCATTTTTATTTCTACCAATAGTTGGCTCTAAATAGAGACCGACACCAACGGGTGATGTCACTGGATTAGTAAGTCGATAAATTGCTTCTAGTGATCCACCCTCAATGCCACTTTTTCTGTAGGGAGTGGCTGGGTCATGGCTAGATGGCACCCCATACCCACCTGTACAGCTTGGGCTATCGCCACAAGCTTCTGAGTTGGTGTAATTCTGACTCGCGCTGGTGTAGTAGGAATTAATGTAGCCAGCAATTTGTAAATCATTGGTCAGACCGTACTCCAACTCGGTTCTAGCTGTCCACGCATCGTAGGTGCCGGCAGCTTGTTGTTTATTGAGTTGTAAGCGTTGTTCAAACTCGAGTTTTCCTTTGGGTTGCAGGTCGAGGGTGTAAATCCAACCAAATGCACCTTCGCCCGCATTGGCGAATGAGAAGTGCAGGGCTGTGGCTAAGAGGATGCTAAAGGCAACAAGTCTTTTGATAGTCATTTTCATGGTCTAGTGGGGTGGTCAATAAAAGTAAATGAGAATGATTCTCAATATACAGTAAATGAGAACAATTCTCAATTGAGAAATTGACCCTGCGCGCTTTGTTGTTGAGTTTTTGCCTGGGAATGCCCCCGAGCTTGTAAGATTTGGATCTATGGATTCAGAAGCCCTGGTGAAGCTGGTCACAATGAAGATGCCTTTCGGCAAACATGCTGGCCGTGCGCTTGCAGACTTGCCTAGCAATTATTTGGCGTGGTTTGCTCGTGAGGGATTTCCTAAGAGCGAGCTGGGCCAGTTGCTGGGGTTGATGCACACCCTAGACCATAATGGCTTACGCGGATTATTGGCCCCTATCCAACGAGCTCATGGAATTGCTCCTCGCAATCGCGAGCAATAAAGCTTTATTTAGAGCGCACTATTACTATGACGCGATTGCGTTCATAGATCACACTAGGTGAGTCTGGCGGGCTGCTCAGGAAGAGGGTGGCCTGCAATGCACTTTGCGCCTGAATTTCTTGCGCCAGCTTTTGAGCCAACCCTAGATTGCGGTCGTATTGAATCTGCACACTGCTAACCTTCCCCGCTTTGATGTTAGAGGCCAGTGCTAAAACCTTCTCACCCGAATACTGATCAAAAAAAACGGGATACCACCCACCCACCATAGGCCTGGCCTCCGAACTACTCTTTTCAGCTGATTTACTGGACTTACTTTCATTACCCTCTATCGGAAGGTGAAAGTCGATGCCGGTCTTTTGAATGAGTTCGGCATAGGAGATCGGTGCACTCATTTGTGCATCATCGGTGTTTTCGACCCAATAAGCCCAAGCTAATTTTTTGGCAGGATCGTATACCAGCTTGTAGAGATGACTCGGAATGGTGACCTTGCCTCTGCCAATGCTGCCGGCATGACCCACCGATCCAGTAAAGACAAAGACATCGCCTTGAACGCGCTTGATATACATCCTCGTGGACTCTTCAACTCGTTTAGCCCAGATGCCTTGATTGTTTTGCCGAGCTTGCGGCATCATATTTGCCAGGGAGAAGGACTGCGCCATTCCCCTCTCACTTGTCATGTCACCAGCTGGCACGTTGTGACCCCGGTCATATCCGCTGCCGCGATAGTCTGCCAGTACGGAGCGTTCATGTGCTGGGAGCCTGGCCTCTTCGTAGAACTGATTGGTGCGGCGAGGGTGTGGCTCCTGGAGTTGTTGGCTACTTAACCTCTCAACTGTATAAATGGGCTTTTTATCTGAAGGCGAGTAGTAGATCGCGAAATCATCAAAACAAAGGTCTCGCCCCACCTGTGTGGTGCTGGGTATTTGTTGATTTGGGAATAGATCCTGGCATTGATCGAAGAGAGCTGACGCGCTCAGTGGTAGCCAAATCAAGATTAATAAGAGGGGTTTGGCCAAGACTTTCATTACATATGAGTGTAGTGAGTGTTGTCATCAGGGGGCGAAGATTTTGCCCATACGTGGCGATCAAGCTAGCTCTAAGGCTGGTATTGATGAGTGCTTAGAACTCTTTTATCTGATATTTCATTTGAGCAAAACAAATTTCAACAGGCCAAGGCGTAACTTGAGCTCATGAACGAAAAAACACTACCGGTAGAAAATTTAGCCCATCAAAATACTAGATGTACGGGTCAGGCGTCTCTTTTGAAGAGCAAAAAAGGTAAAAAAATCGGAATTTAAGCACTTTTTTATTATATGAAATAAGTCCCCACTAACTTCTTTAAACTATTGAATTTAAATGGATAAATATCAAATCCTCAGGCTTTCATAGGGATCATCCGTATTTCAAGACCTATAAGTTATGAAAATCAGTTTCCTTATTCTTGACTTGATATAAGAACCTTTTTACAGTGACTCATGTTTTTTACTTATTGCAATGCAACATAAATCTGAGTGTTGATTTTTTGAGGGCTTGCAAGACTACGAATGATTAAATGTTTTTCTGCCAATTCGAGTGACACGCAACTAGCACAGCCAGCAACGGCTCACGCTAAGAATTTGCTCGCTCATGCTCTATCCCCTGTCTACAGGGTCATGAATGGTCTATTGATTGTGACCGTGTTCATGACCGTCGGACTCTGGCTTTCCGGTAACGGAACTCAAGCAGGTGCATTTGATTTAGCTCGAATCCTGGTTCCAGACGAAGCTCGCCATATAGTTTGGCAAAACGGTTTCGGCATGCTCGATCAGTATCAAGAAGCGACTGCTAAGGCATCTGCCGATGAAGAAATTGCCAATGTGCTTTACGGAAATACATTAGCTATGCCTGACAGTAGTTTATTTAGTGCTAAGCAACAAACAGTTGCCCTGTTGATGCCCTCAGTTGCGCATACCCAAGTAAAGCCGATCTCCCATTTGGCTGATCGCATTCCCACTTCAAAAATTGATCCTCAGGCGCTGGATTCAAAGTTGATGGTATCCATTCAAAATCAACGCGCAGTAGCTGACTTCTTTGAGAAGAAGTACAAGTTGGATCGCGCCAAGATCGAGGAATATGTATCCAATACTGTGTTGATTGCAAAGGAAGTCAATATTGACCCAGTACTCTTGCTTGCCGTGATTTCGGTAGAGTCCAACTTTAACCCCCTAATTAAGAGCCACGCTGGTGCTGAAGGCTTGATGCAGGTAATGACCGCGATTCATAAGGACAAGTACGCCTTGTATGGTGGCGCTTCTGATGCGGTAAAGCCTGAGGTGAATATTCGGGTAGGCGCTTATATATTGAAGTATTTGATTGCCACTAGCGGCTCATTGCGTAATGGCTTGAAATACTATGTTGGTGCTGCCAACGCAGAGAACGATGGCGGCTATACCGACAAGGTGATGGCGGAAAGAAATCGTTTGATTAGCTTGTGTCAGCCAGCAACGCCCAACAAATTCACTTTGAACGGTAAAGATTTACGCTCATAAGATCTACAGTTTTTCCCAAGAAAAAATAAAGGCCACTCAGTTTATTTAAACGAGTGGCCTTATTACTTGCGAATGCAGGGCGGATTAATTTACGCCATGAAGCTCCACATCAAATATCAGTGTTGCATTTGGGGGAATCACACCACCGGCACCACGTGGACCATAACCCATCTCAGATGGAATGATTAAGGTGCGCTTGCCACCAATTTTCATGCCTTGTACGCCTTCATCCCAGCCTTTGATAACATGGCCAGCGCCCAAAGGAAAACTAAACAGCTGGCCGCGGTCTAAGGAGCTATCAAATTTTTGACCTTTATGATCTGGCGCGTTTTCATCAAATAACCATCCGGTGTAATGCACGTCTACATGGTTGCCGGCAGTCGCTTCTTTACCATCGCCCACAACGGTATCTATTTTTTGGAGTTCGCTCACGTTTATCTTCCTCTTTGGCTGAAATTGAGGGGCTAGTATATTCTGAGCGTAACCTTTTTGTTCGAGCAAACTAACATGACAAACTTCTGGCCTCATTCTGCGTATAAAACCCTGACGGTGGGGTCTGATAAGCAACTGCTGGTAACTGATGATTTTCTGCGTACTTACTTACTACGCCCTGAGTTAAACCTCGTTCCTGAATCCTGTAATGTTGAGCGCGCCCTACATCAGCGTTTAAGTGAGAACCCCCGCGCAGTGATTGCCGATGAGGAAATTGCTGGCATGGCAGATTCCGATATTCAGGTGAACTACCAAGTGTGGCTCAGGTATCGGGCCAAGCTATTAGCCGCTAGTTCTTTAGAGAACTTTTACATGAGCTTGTTTAAGGGTGATGGCGTAGATGTACCGCCCTTATTTATTTCTCAATTAGCGCAAATATTTATTCGACATATTTTGGGGGAGGATTGCCATCCTTTGGATGCACGCATGGGTGAACTCTTCTTCCGGACTCAAAAGATTACTGTGTTGGAGGACGGTGTGGTGATGGGCGCAGATGATGAGGTCGTGACTCGCAATGCTCAGGCAGGGGAGACTGGCAATATCTTAGATCTGCTCAAAAGTAAGTCGATGTCTATGCGCTCGATCGACTTAGATGTCTTGCATGAAGAAAACGCGGAACTCTATTGGGATAAGAGCGAGGACTATGACTTTGCAGTGCAGTTGAACTTTGGTCAGCCGCCTATTAATCATTTTTGCCGCGTCCTCGAAAAATGGGTGCAGCACTTTTTAGGTGCACAAGTGCGTATTACGCCAATGCAGCAAATCTCCGATCCAAAATGGTCTTGGCATGTTGGCCTAGATGCTGCAGCGACAGATATCCTCAATAAGCTTTACAACAAAGAGACGGTTGACACCGACGAACTTGAGAAGGTGATTTGCTTATTCCGTTTGGACTTTATTGATGAGGCTGCAGTGACTCAAGCTCAGGCTGGAAAGCCGGTATACATGGGCATTGCCATGAATGATGAGAAGCAGCTCAAACTCAAACCGCAAAACCTGCTCTTCAATCTACCTTTAGCAAAAGCTTCTTAAGCGCTAGATGAGGCGCTAGTCTTCTTAAGATTAGCGCTCAGCCAAATCAAAGCACCAGCAGTGACGGCAACAGGAAGTAGCGATCCTAGATTGAGGATATTCCAGCCCTGAGAGGTAATCAGCGCTCCGGAGCCGAAGGAGGTGAAAGCCATAGTGCCAAACACAAAGAAGTTAATTGCTGCCTGAGCTTTGTCGCGCTCCTCTGGTCGGTATGCAGTCATCGCTAACGATGTGGAGCCGGTAAATAAAAAGTTCCAGCCAACGCCCAGCAAAAATAAGGCAATTAAAAATTGGTGGAAGTCGACACCGGTAAGTGCAATTGCAATACACAGGAGATTGAGTATGACTCCGACGCCCATGATCTTGAGTGTGCCAAAACGCTGAATGAGCGAGCCAGTAAAGAAACCGGGCGCGAACATGCCAATCACATGCCACTCTAAAACCATAGCCGTATCCGAAAACGGGAGTTCACAAATTTGCATGGCAAGTGGGGTGGCTGCCATCAGGAGGTTCATTACGCCGTAGCCCAAAGATGCGCCGATTACGGCAACTAGAAAGACCGGTTGTTGCAGAATGGTTTTAAGACTCCTGCCGGCTGAAAGTGAATGCTGCGTCTTGAACTCTTCTGGAAAGTGGATGAATTGCATCACGATGATCCCGATAAAGCCGGCTATCGAGAGAGTGAGGTAAGCGCCCAAAAAGGCGGTATCAAAGAAGTCTTTAGTCCATGAGGCAAGATTGGGGCCAATCACTGCGCCAAGAATCCCGCCAGCTAACACCCAAGAGACTGCCTTATCTCTCTGGCTAACCGCAGTCAACTCAGCCGCCGCAAATCGATAGAGCTGCCCATTGGCGCTGTAATAGCCTGCAATAAAGGTACCGAGCACCAGTAGCCAGAAGTTTTTGGAAACGGCGGCATAGGCGCATAGAAGGGCTGAAAAGACCGCTACCAGAAGACCTAACTGGAAAGAAATTTTGCGACCAAAGTAATTTTGGGTTTTGGCAACAATGGAGGTTGAGAAGGCGCCCCCGACAACGTAGCCCATCACGGGCAAGGTAGCCATCCAGGCGACTGGACTCAGACTGAGCCCAACTAGGCCATTAATGGCGATAAAGGTCACATTGTTGGTCAAAAACAAGCCCTGGCAAAGAATCAGCAGCACGAGGTTTTTATTGAGTAAAGGGTGCTTGTTCGTCATGCATTGCAGTTTACGATGTTAGTCAGTGCAGGCTGGGCATGGTGGATTCCCTTAAATTGGGCAATTGAACCAATTTGCTGCCTAAAACCCCTGAAATTGCTGGGGTCGATGATTTAAAATAGATTTCTCGGTCCAGTGCGTGAAATTACACCCAAGATAGCCAAAAGCGCCTGAAGTGTTGTGTGCGGAATGCGAGAGTGGTTCGGTATAAGGCCGACCCCTAATATTTACCCATATCGAGGAAACATCAATGGCTTCAGAGAAATCAAAGATTATTTACACGCTGACAGATGAGGCGCCCTTATTGGCAACCTGTGCATTTTTGCCAATCATTCGTACTTTTACAGCGCCAGTAGGAGTTCAGGTTGTAGAAAGCGATATTTCTGTTGCGGCGCGTATCTTGTCAAACTTCTCTGATTGCTTAACTGCAGAGCAAAAAGTTCCCGATAATTTGGCTGAGCTGGGTCGTATGACTTTATTGCCTGAAACCAACATCATTAAGTTGCCCAATATCAGTGCTTCAGTTCCACAGTTGCTCGCTGCTATTAAAGAGTTGCAAGCCAAGGGTTACAAAATCCCTGATTTTCCAGATGATCCTAAAAATGATGCTGAAAAAGAAATTCGTACGCATTACTCCAAGTGTTTGGGTAGCGCAGTAAACCCCGTATTGCGCGAAGGTAACTCTGATCGCCGTGCACCAAACGCTGTTAAGCGTTATGCCCGTAAGAACCCGCACTCGATGGGTGAGTGGAGCCAAGCCTCCCGTACGCACGTATCGCATATGCATGGTGGTGACTTCTACGCAGGTGAGAAGTCAATGACCATGACCAAGGCATGTGATGTAAAGATGGATCTAGTAACGAAGAGTGGCAAAACGATTGTTCTCAAGCCAAAAGTGAGTTTAATTGCTGGTGAAATTATTGACAGCATGTACATGAGTAAAAAAGCACTCTGCGAGTTTTATGAACAAGAGATCGAAGATGCTTACAAGACTGGCATGATGTTGTCCTTGCATGTAAAAGCCACCATGATGAAGGTGTCACACCCAATCGTGTTTGGTCATGCTGTAAAGATTTTCTACAAAGACGCATTTGAAAAGCATGGCAAGTTGTTTGATGAGTTAGGTGTCAATCCAAACAACGGTATGAGTAGCTTGTACGAAAAAATCAAAACTTTGCCAGAATCTAAACGTGAAGAAATCATTCAGGACTTACATGCTTGCCATGAGCACCGCCCAGCGTTAGCGATGGTGGACTCTGCCAAAGGCATTACTAACCTGCATTCACCAAGTGATGTGATCGTAGATGCATCGATGCCAGCAATGATTCGTGTGGGCGGCAAGATGTGGGGTGCTGATGGTCGTTTGCATGACACCAAAGCGGTTATTCCAGAAAGTACTTTCGCTCGCATCTATCAAGAGATCATTAACTTTTGCAAGACGCACGGTAACTTCGATCCAAAAACGATGGGTACAGTACCTAACGTGGGCTTGATGGCCCAGCAGGCAGAAGAGTACGGCTCACATGACAAGACCTTTGAAATCACTGAGGCTGGTGTGGCTCGTATTGTTGCGGATGATGGCACAGTCTTGTTGGAGCAGAATGTGGAAGAGGGCGATATCTGGCGTATGTGCCAAGTTAAAGATGCGCCGATTCGTGACTGGGTGAAGTTAGCAGTCAACCGCGCACGCTTGTCGCATACTCCAGCCGTGTTCTGGCTGGATGAGTACCGTCCACATGAGGCTGAATTAATTAAAAAAGTTCAAGTCTATCTAAAAGACTACGACTTAACTGGTGTAGATATTCAGATCATGTCGCAGACTCGCGCAATGCGCTACACCTTAGAGCGCATTATTCGCGGTAAGGATACGATCTCAGTGACCGGTAATATTTTGCGCGATTACCTCACTGACTTATTCCCAATTATGGAGCTCGGTACTAGCGCCAAGATGTTATCTATCGTGCCGTTGATGGCGGGTGGCGGCCTCTTTGAAACTGGTGCTGGCGGTTCTGCTCCTAAGCACGTTCAACAGCTGGTTGAAGAAAATCATTTGCGCTGGGATTCCTTAGGTGAGTTCTTGGCTCTAGCAGTTTCTTTAGAAGATATTGGTGATAAGACTGGTAACGCTAAAGTCAAAATCTTGGCTCGCACTTTAGATGAAGCTACTGGCACATTATTGGATAACAATAAGTCGCCATCACCACGTACTGGTGAGCTAGATAATCGCGGTAGCCAGTTTTACTTAGCGATGTACTGGGCTCAGGCTTTAGCTGCGCAAACTGAAGATAAAGAATTGCAAGCCCACTTTGCCCCGATTGCAAAAGCATTGACTGAGAATGAGCAAAAGATTGTTGCTGAGTTCAAGGCGGTACAAGGCAAACCGGCGGATATTGGTGGCTATTACATGCCTGATCACGACAAGTTTGTGGCAGTGATGTGTCCAAGCGCTACCTTGAATAGCATCTTAAAAACGGCATCAGCCACTTAAGATCAACTTGCTTCACGAGAAGGGTAAACCGCTGGGTTTACCCTTTTTCTTGTCCGCATTTTGGGTCGGTACAGTAGCTCAGCAATAAATTGGTAGGCGTAGGAGAATAAGACCTATTGTCACTATGAGATTAAATCCATTGAGGAGACTTTGATATGTCCATAAATGAGCAAAAGCGGCTTTCCCAGGAAATTACCCCTAAAGCAGTCTTTGAGGGACGTCGTGACTTAATTAAGAGTGCTGCGGCTGGAGCCTTTGGTCTAGCACTAGCACCTTGGTTTTCGCGTGAGGCTCTTGCTAGTAATACGCAAAAATTAATTGCTACGCCAAACCCAAACTTTGTTCTGAAAGATGAATCAACTACTTATCAATATGTCACTGGCTATAACAACTTCTATGAGTTTGGAACGGATAAATCAGATCCCGCTGCTTATGCCCATAGTTTGCAAACTCGGCCATGGACGGTGACGATTGAGGGTTTGGTTAAAAAGCCGATGACCTTGGATATAGATGCTTTACTCAAGCTTGCTCCGATGGAAGAGCGTATTTATCGTATGCGCTGCGTTGAGGGTTGGTCGATGGTCATTCCTTGGGATGGCTACTCATTGTCCAAATTACTAAATCAGGTGCAGCCTTTAGGTTCTGCAAAGTATGTTGAATTTATTACCTTGGCTGATCGCAAGCAAATGCCGGGTCTCAAGAGTCAGATTATCGAGTGGCCTTATCGCGAAGGTCTACGCTTGGATGAGGCAATGAACCCTCTGACACTGCTCACTTTCGGTCTTTATGGAGAGACGCTACCAAACCAAAATGGCGCACCAGTCAGAATCGTAGCGCCCTGGAAATATGGCTTTAAGAGCGCGAAGTCGATTGTAAAAATTCGTGTAACGGAAGAAATGCCCAAGACTAGCTGGAGTCAGTTTGATGCGCGTGAGTATGGATTTTATTCCAATGTAAATCCTTCGGTAGATCACCCTCGCTGGAGTCAAGCGACCGAGCGCCGGATCGGTGACTCTAAAGGTGCCTTTGCCCCTAAAATAAAAACCCAAATGTTTAATGGTTATGGCGATCAAGTGGCGAGTATGTATGCCGGGATGGATTTGAAGAAATTCTATTGATGCAAAACGATAAGTAAAGTGGGATGAAGTTACTGATTTTCCTGTTAGCGCTACTCCCGCTAGATCGTTTGATTTGGTTGGGGTTTACTGATGGCTTGGGCGCGAATCCGATTGAGTTCATTACGCGCTCTACGGGAACGTGGGCGCTAGTCTTCTTGTGTTTGTCGCTGTCGATGACACCATTACGCCTACTCACGAATTCAACGACGTGGATTCGGTATCGCAGAATGTTGGGCCTATTTAGTTTCTTTTACGCATCACTCCATTTTGTAATTTGGCTTTGGCTAGATCAGGCTTTTGATCTCATAGAGATGTTCAAAGACGTAGTCAAGCGGCCCTTTATTACGATGGGCTTTATTAGCCTGGTTTTGCTATTACCACTAGCACTGACCTCTACCCATTGGGCTCAAAGAAAACTGGGTCGTCGCTGGGCACACTTACATCGACTCATTTATCTGATTGCCTGCACTGCAATCCTCCACTATTGGTGGCACAAGGCAGGCAAGAATGATTTTGATACCGTCACAATCTATGCAGTGGTTTTGCTATTGCTCTTATGTTGTAGGATTCCTTATATTCGCAAGCTTTTGGGCAAGCGATTTACCATTTAAAGATATTTTGCTCATGACCCTATTTCCTCACTCTCGCGATTCATTGCTTGCTCTATTGGGCTTGCTACTGATTTGCTTCGGATCCACGCAGGTCATGGCTCAGCAAGGCGATCAGGCAGTAAAGACCATAGCCACTTTAGATGTCCCTCGTTACCTCGGCACTTGGTACGAGATTGCCAAATTCCCGAACTGGTTTCAGAAAAAATGTGCATCTAATACCAAAGCTGTCTATGGCGCGAAGCCAGATGGCACTCTTCGGGTTCTCAATAGCTGCAAAACTGCCGCTGGTGAGACTTCGGAGGCAGAGGGTTTAGCTCGCCAAATTGGTAGCAAGGATTCACCTAAATTAGAGGTACGTTTCGCCCCTGAGTGGCTCTCTTTTTTGCCTTTGGTATGGGGTGACTATTGGGTGATTGATATAGATTCGCAATATCAATTAGCGGCTGTGAGCGATCCTAAAAGAGAATATCTTTGGGTGTTATCAAGGACCCCTCAGCTCGACCCCAAAGTCTATGCCGATTTATTGCAGCGCTTAAAGCAACAGCAATTCGATATTCAAAAGCTTGAAATCACTGCGCAGAAAACTGATGGCATTTGAAAAGCACATCGGCAATTACTTGCTCCCATCCGGAATAGAGATTTTCGAGCGCGGGTGGTTATCAGCAAACAATGTTTTACTCTTTGGTGAGGAAGATATATCACTGGTTGATAGTGGGTACTGTGCGCACCAGCAGATGACTGTTGATCTAGTCACTAATGAACTGCAGGAGCAGGGTTTAAATAAGCTCAATAAAGTAGTCAACACCCACCTGCATTCCGATCATTGCGGGGGTAACGCAGCTTTATCAGAAGTATTTGATTGCGAGATATGGATACCAGAGGCGGAGGCAATCGCGGTGCGAGACTGGGATGAGAATTTACTCAGTTTTGAAGAGCTAGGACAAGAGTGTCCACGCTTCACACACCATGCCATTCTCGTGCCTGGCGAAGAAATTATCTTGGGCTCTTATCGCTGGCAAATTCTGGCTGCTCCAGGCCATGACAACCATTCAGTTATGTTGTACCAAGAGCAGCATCAAATCTTGATCTCTGCCGATGCGTTGTGGGAGGAGGGTTTTGGAGTTATCTTTCCTGAGCTCTGGGGCGAGGGCGGCTTTGAAGAAGTTGCGCAGACCTTAGAATTGATTGAAGGGCTCCCCGTTGCCTTGGTTATTCCTGGACATGGCAAGCCTTTTACGGATGTCAGGAAGTCGATTGAGACCGCAAAATCCCGCCTTGATTACCTCTCCAGTGATCCTGATCGCAATGCACGTCATGGGGCTAAGGTGCTCCTGAAGTACAAACTATTGGAATGGCGAAGTCTCGAGATGCCAAAGGTAAAGCAATGGATCGCAGGAACACCAGTATTACAAAATATACGCAAGCAACTCAATATGAGTGCTGAAGATTTTCAAGTCTGGTTGGTGGAGGCTTTAGTGAAGTCGAATGCAGCCTTTATCCAGAAAGATTGTCTAGTTAACATTGCTTGAGTAGTGCTCAGCCAATGAAATTAGGAAGCGAGTAAAAATACGTAACAATGTCATATACGCAGTAATATAAATAACTCAGCCAATTAGAAAAATAAGTAGATCAATATGGAACATACAGTTTTAGTTACCGGTGCTACCGCTGGCTTTGGAGAGGCAACTGCGAGACGGTTTTTGGCGCATGGCCATCAAGTAATCGCCTTGGGCAGAAGAGCCGAGCGCCTGGAGGCTTTAAAAGCATCCTTGCCGGTAGAGCAGCAGAAAAAATTACTTACTTTAGCTGTCGATGTTTGCGATAGCGCAATGGTTGATGGACTCGCGGCCACACTACCAGCCCAGTTTGCCAAAGTGACAGTATTAGTTAATAACGCTGGATTGGCTTTGGGGCTTGAGCCAGCGCATCAAGCTTTACTCACGGATTGGGATCGGATGATTGATACCAATATCAAGGGGCTAGTGCACATGACGCGTGCCTTTTTACCGGGAATGGTAGAGCGTAAGTGTGGCCATGTAATTAATCTAGGCTCAGTGGCGGCAAATTATCCTTATCCGGGTGGCAACGTCTACGGAGGTACTAAAGCCTTTGTGCAGCAATTTAGCTTAAATCTCAGGGCAGATTTAATTGGTTCGCCAGTACGCGTTACTTGCGTTGAGCCGGGACTGTGCTCTGGAACTGAGTTTTCCAATGTGCGCTTTAAGGGTGATGATAGTAAAGCCGGCAAGGTCTACACCGGCGTGAAAGCATTGAGTGCGGATGATGTGGCAGAAGCTATTTATTGGTCTGCCAACTTACCAAGTCATATGAATATTAATTTAGTCGAGCTGATGCCAGTACAGCAGGCGTTCAGTGGTCTTAATATTCATCGGGGCGATTTGTAATAAAACCTAAATTGTAGGTTTCCATTTGTAAAACTGGGGGTAGACGCGCATCACTACTGGTCCATCGAAATCCCAAGATTTACAGGTTCCCAAATAGAGCGGTGGCTTGTTGTCATCCGGGTCAAATAGTGCCCCTGGAATAGACTGAAACGCAGCGGTAGCAATGTTGCTCAGAAGTTCTCGTAAATGAGTACAACCCTTAATGCCTCCAAGGTGTTCATTAATAGCTTTGCGCCAGCCCTTGCCAATACGGGTACCAATCAGTGCATCCATCGGCGGTATCACTTGTGGGCATTCTGGGTGGGGGTGGCTATCCATAGCCACTTCAATTGCTTGAATCACTAATTCAGTATTGACGGTAATGCGAACCCACATATCGTGAAAAGCTTGGCCTGGCTCCCAGGTTTTTCCGCCAGTGGTAAATGGCTGAAATTTAAAATCTCGCAAATGCGCCTCAATGTCCCACAGGCTATCTTCTCTAGCGTAGCCCTGAAAAGTAATTTCACGAGTGTGGAGAGGATTTCTGGGGGCTGGAGTTGAGAGCATAGCAGTAGTAAGTAGGTGGCTTGGAAGCGAGATATATCCATCATAACGGCTTCATTCCACAGCTACTGTGATGGCAGCTTTGTAGTATTCTCGGCAAGGTATGACCAAACCAATCTCTCTCGAAAAAATACTATTTAGCCAAGGCTTTGGCACCAGGCGCTATTGCAGCGATTTAGTCTATGCCGACTTAATCAAGGTCAATGGTGTTCCAGCCGATGATCCAGATGAACGGATTGCTACCGAGGGATTAATGCTCAATGTTGAGGGTAAAGATTGGGAGTTTCATGAAAAGGCCTATATTGCTTTTAACAAGCCACCAAACTATGAGTGCTCTCATAAAACTACGCATCACCCCAGCGTCTACAGTTTGTTGCCTAAACCTTTTGTGGAGCGAGGCTTGCAATGCGTCGGGCGCTTAGACTTTGACACTACTGGCTTAATTTTGATTTCGGATGATGGTCAGTTTATTCATAGGATGACCACGCCCAAGAAAAACATCGGCAAGGTATATGAGATCACCACTCCTGAGCCCATTACCCAAAAGCAAATCGATCATTTATTAACAGGCGTTGTGTTGGATGATGATCCAAAACCCTGTTTTGCTACAGCATGTCAGCAGCTTGGAGAGCATGTTTTAGCAATGACTATTGTTGAGGGCCGCTATCATCAAGTAAAACGAATGATGGCAGCAGCAGGTAATCATGTTGCCAAGCTACACCGTACCGAAATCGGACAATACATCATGCCAGCAGATTTGCCTGAGGGTGAGTGGCGCTGGTTATACCCAGATGATTTACAGAAACTATCTCAGAGTGTAGGAGCTCCCAATGTCTAAACCCAATCTACTTTCTAAAGATTTTGACTTTGCAAAAGTGTTGCCTGAGTGGCAGGTGCATCTCAATACTCAAGAGCTGGAGCGGGTGTTTGTATTTAAGGATTTTAAGAGCGCCTTTGGGTTCATGACGCTGTGTGCAGACTTCGCTGAGGAGTTAGGCCATCACCCAGACTGGTCAAATGCTTGGAATAAGGTATCAGTGAAATTGAGCACCCATTCAATGAAGGCTCTGACCGAGCTGGATGTCGCCATGGCGAGTGCCATGGATCAATTCGCCCTACAAATCTCAGCTTAGTTCGTTTTACTGCACTTCCTCATCATCTTCATCCTCGGAAGTAATGCTCATAAGGATGGTTGCTAGGAGACCGTAAACTACTTCTGTAGCGATCATGCCATCTTCATCAAGCTCATCAATCAGATCATTTAAACAATCTTCTGTTGGCTCATTTAAAAGTGTCATGGCGCATTCGCACCCGTAATCAAAATCTTCGTCGTTTTGGGTTTGAGTATCGTTCGTCATAAAAAATCCTTTAAGTGATGCTGCAGAATAGCAAATAAAGACTCGCTAGCCCAGCCCTATTATTTGAGTAGCGCAAGAACTTCTTTGAAGACGGGATTTTGAGCTGTTTTTAGCCACTCAAATCCGAGCATCTCATGAAGATTGAATTTTCTGAGTGGATTTGGTTTGATTGGTTCACAGTAGCAGACTGACGGTTTTAAAGTCAGGATCATCATCCTGGCTATGAGTCTCAAAGCCCAGATCAGAGACCAGATGCAGCATTCTAGAATTTTTGCTCAGGACATATCCAATCATTTCTTGTAAGCCGTTCTTTTTTGCATATTCAATGAGATCCAGCATCAAATGTGTACCAACACCCTGCGTAGTATGGCTATCGCTGACACTCAAGGAGAATTCACAAGCATTTTGATTAGGCGGTGTCACATAGCGTGCAATTCCAATAATCTCCTCAGTGCCGGCATGGCTCGTCATTACCGCAAGTAATGCCATTTCTTTTTTATAGTCCAAGTGCAAAATATCATCGAGAAAGTCATCTGGAAGTTTCGAGATGGCATGGGCAAATCTGAGATAGCGACTTTCAGGTGAGAGATGATTGAATAGCTCAATGATTCGCCCTCGATCATTTGCTTGGATAGGACGAATCTGGTAATAACTCCTATCGCCAAGCTTATAGGACGTATTGGTAAATGGGATTGACATGTTCATGAGTTATAAATTGGAAAGCCTATTTGTCTTAGGATACCTTCCTAGATCTCTGTTAAAAGCTTTTAGCCCTAAAATGGACTCTTACTTATTATGTATTTAGTAAACTTTTCATGACTTCTTTTTTTCAAGCCTTTAACGACCACTCCACTGCTTTTTTTGTATTTGCGGCGATTAGTATCATTCTTGTGGGTATTTCTAAAAGTGGGTTCGGTGCTGGCCTAGGAGTGCTTTCATTACCGCTGATGGCAAGCCAGTCCAGTATTAATGAGGCTTTAGCAGTGATGTTGCCACTTTTGATCGCAATTGATTTGGTTGGGCTGCGACGATTTCTCAAAAATGCCGATTGGCGAATACTGAAGTTAGTTTTATTGCCTGCTGCATTTGGAATGCTTTTGGGCTATCTCTTCTTTTCAGCTATTACCCCCAAAATTCTTTCTCTTTCGATTGGAATTTTTACTTTCCTCTTTTTGATCCAAAGTGTTGTGATGTCGCGCATTGATCTAAAAGAGGCGAAGTCATTTCCTTGGCTTGGCAGATTGATGGGGGGTGTATCCGGATTCACCTCTTTTGTTGCGCATTTAGGTGGACCCCCCATCACAATCTATATGCTAAGAGAGAAAGTCTCTCCCATCGTTTACTCTTCAACATTAGGTGTTTTTTTCACTGTAATGAATTTTGGGAAGCTAGTTCCTTATGCCTATCTTGATTTACTCAACTTCAATCAATTAAGTACTTCGATACTGTTTTTACCTTTAGTGCCGTCAGGCGTCTACCTAGGATTTTATTTGGCCAAAAAGATTTCGGCTAAGTGGTACTTCATCATCGTCCAATTTTTCTTATTAGTGTCTAGTATTAAATTAATTACTGATGGCTTACTCGCTTAAGTATAAAAAGAAAGCGTCATGACTATTTCAATTTGGCGTCTAGCAAGCACTATTTTTATCCTTACTTATAGCTACACCATTTCACTCGCTGTAATGGCGCAGACCTTCTCACCCTATACTTCTGAGCAAATTCAGGAATTTAATAGTCAGCCTATTGCACCAATAGAGACTCCTGCTGGCCCAGTGTATACAGAGCCTCCCCCAATCAGGCAGAGTCCGAATAAACCATTTGATGCTCGCTATGTCAAAAATCCAGATGGTGAGGAGCAGGCCGAAGCGCAGGGCACTGAATCAGCTGCGCCGTTCGAGCCAATCCCCGCGACTATCACTTTTTAATGATCGCAAACTGTTAATATTGCTTCTATATTTTAGAAAAGAGTTATCCATGAAATCCCTTTCCATTTCTTACCTTGCAAGCCTAGTGATAGCTTTAGGCCTTTCAACGACCGCATATTCCCAGAGCACTTTACCCGTGAATGCTGCTGCTTCCGTTAATGGGACGATCATCAGCAATGATGTTGTTGAGCAAGGTATTCAGGCTGCCTTAGCGCAAGGTCAAAAAGATTCTCCGGAACTTCGTAATGCAGTCTTAGGAAAAATGATTGAAATCTCACTCCTATCTCAGCAGGCTGAGAAGGATGGGCTTGCTAATTCTGACAGGGCGAATAGTCAGCTAGCCTTGATTCGGCAAAATTATTTAGCGGACTTAGAGTTGTCTACTTATATGGCTAAAAATCCAGTGAGTGATGCTGATGTGCAAGCGGAATATAACCGTGAGATCGCTTCCTTAGGCCCACAAGGGATGATTGTGGAATACAAGGTAAGTGACATTGCAGTTGCTACTGAGGCTGATGCACAAGCTGCCCTAGCTAGAATAAAGAAAGGCGAGTCTTTTAATAAAGTGGCTAAGAGTGTTTCACTTGCGCCCAATAAGGTTCAAGGTGGGGCTATAGGCTGGGTGCAGGTAGGGCAAACTTTGCCACAGATTGCTAGCGTTCTTACAGCCTTATCAAAAGGCCAGGTTTCTCCTGCTCCGATTCAGATGCCGCAGGGGTGGTATTTAATTAAGTTGGAAGACAAAAAATCTAGCAAGCCCCCAACTTATGAACAAGCTAAAGCAGCTATTCGTAATGCCATGATGCAGAAAAAACAGTTTGAGTTTCTCTCCCAATTGCGTCAGGGTGCGAATATCGTCGTACGCTAAAACAGGACAAGTAAGCTTGCTCCAGTAAAAAAAGGCGCCTGAATGCCCTTTTGCATTTCTCCCTGTCTCTAGTGGTATTTCTCTATCTCAATACCTAGCATTCAGGAGTAGATTAAATAAATTACTAATTGAACTAGGGAGATACGCATGATTAAGAATCCATTTGACCTGAATGTAATAGCAAATCAGACCAAGGGCATGAAGGCTGCTCAGGCAGCTGGCCAGGTAGCACTAACAAGCGCTCAAGAGATTGCTCAACTAAATCAGCGAGCTGCACAAGAGCTCTCCTCCCGAATGCAAGCCAAAGTAGCAGAGCTCATGAAAACGCAGGATCCTAAGTCAGTATTTGATTCTGTACATGCTGAGGTTTTGCAAGATGCAGCAAAAGAGGTGGCCGAGTATCAGTCCCAACTATTCCAAGCCTTCGCTAGCGGAAATAAAGAGTTGGCAAAAATTGCCGAGACAATGATTAAAGAGTCGCAGCATGACTTAATTCATTTTGTGAACGAGGCAACACAAAATTCTCCTGCGGGTGCTGAGCCATATACCTCGATATTTAAAACCTCTTTTAATAATGCATTGCAGAATTTTGATCAGATTCGTGCGGCTATGACAGATTCATTTTCAAACTTTGAGAAGAGTATGGAGCATATGAATCAATTTTCGGCTGGGCAGAAAGATGGCTCCGCACAAAAACCGAAGAAAAAATAGGGCTGCTTACATTATCAGCTTGGCAATCATGGCGTAAAGAGGGATGCCCAAAATAATATTGAATGGGAAGGTGATGCCTAAAGACATGCCCATATAAAGGGCTGGATTCACCTCCGGCAATGCATGTCGCAACACTGCTGGTACGGCAATATAAGAGGCGCTTGAAGCAAGTACCATCAGCAAAATAGTATTGCCAAGTGGCAGGCCAATTAACTTGCACAAGCCCAGTGCGATCAAGGCATGTGAAAGCGGGGAGGCAATGGCGTAGATCAGAGTGATGGGGGGTTTGCCATATAAGCCCTTCATATTTCGTGCCGCCATTAAGCCCATATCCAAGAGAAAAAATGCGAGCATCCCCTTAAAAAGATCAATAGAAAACGGTGCCATGAGTTTTTGACCGGCATCTCCGCTCACGAGGCCTACTACCATTGAGCCAAGCAGCAGAAGCTGCGCACCATCAGTGAAAGATTCATGCAGGATTTTTGAGATGCCTGTTTGTTGAAGTCCTGATTGAGTTTGTTTTGCATGCGCAGCCCTTGCTTTGTTTGCCAGAACAATCGCCAGGATGATCGCCGGGGACTCCATGAGTGCCATTGCTGCTGCCATATGACCACCATAACTGATGTCGAGTTGATCTAAGTATTGGGTAGCCGTAATGAATGTGACCGCACTGACCGAGCCGTAGGTTGCGGCTACAGCTGCCGCATCAAAAGTATTGAGTTTGGTTCTGAGGATTTGGTAGCCAATGATAGGTATCAAGATGGCTAAAAAGATAGCGAGGCCTAGTGAGAGGACGATTTCTGTTGTAAAGCCTGACTTATGTAAGGCAAATCCTCCCTTGAGGCCTAATGCCATCAAGAGGTAGAGCGAAAGAAATCGTGCAATCGGTGGCGGAATTTCTAGGTTGGACTTAACAGCGCCAGCAAATGCGCCAAATAGAAAAAAGAGAATTGCGGGATCTAAGAAATTTGCCATGGTTTAACGCCTAATAATTGCTTCTACGAGTGGGTGCTGAATTTTCTTTTCTGAGCGAATAGCATAGAAATATTCGTAAACATGCTCACATTTGCCAATCATTTCAATATGATAGGTTTCTTGTAAATCTTTCTTGATACTTTCCCCGGCTGGAAAGACTCCGAGCCCGCTAGCTGCAAAGGTATTTAGTAGGGCGCTATCTTCAAACTCCCCTGTAATGTTAGGGTTGATGCTATTTTCAGCAAACCACTGATCTATCAAGTGTCTCACCTTTGAGTGGGCAGTGGGTAGTAGGATAGGTAATTCATTAAGACATTCCGGAAATGGGTTTTTAGATTGCTTGAGTAGTTCCTTGGGGCCAAACCACGCGATTGATGACTTTACTAACTCTTCGCTGTAGACATGAAGATTTTTGTTAGCAGGGGCAGGCCTATCAGCGAGAATTATGTCTAAGCGATGCAGGGCTAGATCGGCAAGGAGATCTTCAAATTCACCGTCATGTGCAATCAACTGCACATCATTCTTTTTCAGAATGGGTTCTAGTAGTTTCCGAGTCATGAGCTTAGAGAGGCCATCGGAGACACCAACGGTAATTTTGATTTTGCGGGAGCTGGCAGCCTCTCTCACTGCTTCAGGCAGTCGCTCACCTAGGAGAAAAATCTGATCGGCAATTTCTAGGGCTGCAAATCCAGATTCCGTAAGCGTAATGCCGCGACCAGCTGGCTTAAATAGGAGATAACCGAGTGATTTCTCTAATTCATGCACTTGAGCGCTAATCGTCTGAATCGCGATATTGAGACGTTCAGCGGCCCGAGACATGCTGCCTTCTTTGGCTACTACCCAAAAGTAGTAAAGGTGACGGTAGTTATAGAGCATTTAATTGTCAGGTTTTTACGAAATTACTATCAATATATATCTGCTTTTAACTTAAATCAAATCGGCCTAAATTAAGCCCATAGAAATCCATGCAATTCATGGATGATTTTTAGGGGAGATGACATTGGAACTATTTAGCCCGGAGTTTTTTTCGGCATTACTGGCAATTATTGTCATTGACTTGGTGCTTGCGGGTGATAACGCCATTGTCATTGCGATGGCTGCGAGAAATCTGCCAGCGCATCTGCAGAAAAAAGCCATCATTTGGGGCGCTGTTGGCGCAATTGCAGTGAGAAGCGCCATGACACTGGTGGTGGTCTATTTATTGAAGATCCCTGGTTTGATGCTGATAGGCGGCTTATTGTTGGTTTGGATTGCATATCGTCTACTGAATCCCGAGCAAGAAAATGATGAGCACGGTAATGCCTCCACTACCTTTTGGGGTGCAATGAAAACCATTGTGATTGCCGATGCCATCATGGGTCTGGATAACGTACTTGCGGTAGCAGGTGCATCACACGGCAGTTATGTGCTCGTCGTATTAGGTCTCCTCATCAGTATTCCAGTTGTTATCTGGGGCTCTACACAAATACTCAAACTCGTTGAACGCTATCCTTCTGTGACTTACTTGGGCGCTACTGTACTTGCTTGGACGGCTGCAAAAATGATGATTTCAGAGCCTATTTCTCAAGAGTGGCTTGCTTCTCAGAGTCCAGTCTTGGAACACCTCATTCAAGTGGTAGTTGTATTAGGTGTGTTAACTAGCGGCTTTGTTAGAAGTAGACGTGCGCTTGAAGAGGTCATTGCTCCTTCGGTTGTTATTCCGGAGTCTGCAAATATTGTTTCATCACAGCAACCCACTTATTTTGGAGAAAGCAATATGAATAAAATTCTGATTCCAGTAGACGGTTCAAAAAATTCAGAGATGGCAGTAAAGCATGCTGTAAAGACTTATGGTCAAGATCCTAATGCGTATTTTCATCTATGCAATGTACAGCCTGCCTTGTATCATCACATCGGAAAATTTTTAAGTAAGCAAACAATTCATGAGTGGCATGCTGAGCGGGCAGCTCAAGCGTCAGCATCTGCATCCGCTTATCTCGAAAGGCAGGGTCTGAACTTTTCGTTTACCTATGTTTGCGGAGACAAGGGTGCTGCTATTCGTGATGAGGCTGCGCGACTTGAATGTCATCGCATCGTACTTGGTACTTCAAAGAAAAACTCTCTGAGCCGTTTATTTGAAAACTCCACAGCTGCCAAGCTACTAGAAATCAGTGATATTCCGTTAGAGGTAGTCACCGGCAGCTCCTTGCCTGCTCTTGAGCGTTGGGGCATCCCAGCTCTCGGTGCTGGTGCTGCAACAGCCTTGATGGCTGTAGTGATCGACTAGTTTTTCCTGCCGCTCTCTTTTTGCCCTCTTCTTGAGGGCATTTTTTTATACGTAAATTTATTTAACTAATAAGCTTGCTCGTAAATTCTTAGGTATGATGGCTTTATAGATTTATTTAATAATTACCAATCATCTTGGAGCTTGTTTTGAAAAATATCATCGATCGCATTGATCACATTGTTCTGACCGTAACTGATATTGAGCTTACAACTCAGTGGTATGAAAAAGCATTGGGTTTTGAGCGCGAGTTTTTTACTGGACCAGAAGGGCAGCCACGTTATTCATTGCGTTTCGGGCAGTTAAAAATTAATCTTCAGGATAAAAATACTGAAACACCTACCAAGGCTAAAGTGCCTACGATTGGTTCGGGAGACTTTTGTTTGATTTCAGCAATTCCCTTAGATGACTTTATTGCGCATCTGCAGAAGCATGCTGTTGCTATTGATGTTGGGCCTGTACCAAGACGAGGTGCCCTTGGACCCATTCGTTCGGTCTACTTACGTGACCCAGATAATAATCTCGTAGAGGTTGCTGAATACGTCTAGTGTTTATCTGGATCTGATACGCCTAACTGGCGCGCAAGATCCAGAAAGTCTTTTGCATGGTAGTTGGTAAATTGCTCCACATGTAGATCATTACGCAAATGATTCTTACCAAACTCCAGCGGGCGCTCAATAAAAGCTGTTTGTAACCCACAGGCATGGGCAGCCTCTAGATCATCCTTATGCGCTGCTACCAACATGACCTCTTCAGCAGAAAGATTGAAGATGTCCGCAACGCCTAAATAGGTTTCTGGATCTGGTTTGTAGTGACGGAAAACTTCAGCTGAAAGAATTAAGTCCCATGGCAAACCTGCGTTTTTTGCCATATTAGCTAATAAGCCCATATTGCCATTTGAGAGAGTGACGATCGTGAACTGACTTTTGAGCTTGTGCAGACCCTCGACAGCCTCTGGCCAGGGATTCAGTCTATGCCAAACGAGATTGAGATCTTGTATTTGACTTTCAGATAAAGAGTCGATTTTGAATGTCTTGAGAACATCCATCAGGATCATGTGATGGAGATCATCAATTTTGGTCCAAGGCAGTTCTCCAGAGCGTACCCGAGCCATCGCCGGCCTATAACCTTGCCGCCAGGCTGTAGCAAATGCATTGGGATCAACCGGAAGCCCCAGTCGAGTCACCTCAGCAGCTATAGAGCCATGCCAGTCGACTACCGTGCCAAACACATCAAATGCTAGTACCTTAGGTGCTTTGTTCATGAGGAAGATTCTTGCTTGCTATGGGGCTTTTGTCAAACAAGGGGCTTAAACAGAAATGGCTGGGAGTTGATAAAATATTCAATGCCCTTAAAGGGGTCATTGCATCTAACAAGGATTGAATATGGGTGGTATTTCTCAGTGGGAGCAGCTCAACGTTGAGCTCACAGCGGCTCTTGGAAGCTCCGCTCATTTTGATACGGCTCATCAGGCGGTTTATGCCTCAGAGGCTTCTAATTACCGTCAAATTCCGATTGGGGTTGTTACTCCGAAAAATACCGAAGAATTTATTAAAGGTATCGAGATTTGTCATCGCAATAAGGCTCCAGTACTCATGCGTGGTGCCGGCACCTCCATGAATGGCCAGACGGTCAATAATGCGGTGGTCTTTGATATCTCAAAGTATTGCAACCATATTCTTGCTCTAGATCCAGTAGCTGGTAATGCTGTTGTTGAACCTGGAGTCATCTGCGATTCACTGCGTGATGCTGCTGAGTTGCATGGCTTAACTTTTGCACCAGATCCTTCTACTCATAGCCGTTGTACTTTAGGTGGCATGGTAGCCAATAATTCTTGTGGCGCCCATTCGGTGATGGCAGGCAAGACACTGGAAAATACTGAAGCTTTAGAAATTCTGACTTACGACGGTGAGCGTTTTTGGGTTGGCCCAACATCCGATCAAGAATTGCAAGATATCATTGCTGCTGGTGGACGTAAAGGTCAGATCTATCAAGACTTGCTGACTTTACGTGATCGCTATGCTGATCTCATTCGTGCGCGCTTTCCGAATATTAAACGTCGCGTCTCTGGTTACAACTTAGATCAGCTCTTGCCGGAGAATGGATTTAACGTTGCCAAGGCCTTGGTTGGTACTGAGGGAACCTGTGCATTAACGCTCGCTGCCAAGGTGAGATTAGTGAAGAGCCCTGCTAAACGGGTTGTATTGGTATTGGGATTCGAAGATATCTATTTAGCAGGCGATGCTGTACCCGAGTACCAATCTTTTAATCCCATTGCAATTGAAGGTTTGGATTACAAAATCATCCGCGGCTTGCAAGAGCGTAATTTAGCAAAGGCGGAGATCGACTTACTACCAGCCGGAAATGCTTGGGTAGTTGTGGAGTTTGGTGATGATACTATTGAGGGCGCAATTGCTCAGGCTGAAAAAGCACAGGAGTATTTCAAAGTAAGGACTAAGGGCCCAATACCATCAACTTGGTTAGAGTCTGATCCATTAGTACAAAAGCGTATTTGGTCGATTCGTGAAAATGGTGCATCTGCCACCCATTTATCCATTGATCCAAATTCTCCTGATCCAGTAGTAGGGTGGGAAGATGCTGCGGTTGATCCAGCGCGTTTGGGTGAGTACCTGCGAGCTTTCCAGAAGCTAGTGGACTCTTACGAATATGAAACCTCGCTTTATGGACACTTTGGTGATGGGTGTATTCATGCGCGTATTACCTTTAACTTTCGATCTGCAGAAGGCGTTGCCAAATTTAGATCTTTTATTCGTGACGCGGCAACCTTAGTGGTTGCATTTGGCGGTTCGCTCACGGGCGAGCATGGTGACGGTCAGGCCAGAGCAGAATTTCTCCCTATTATGTTTGGCGAAGAGTTGATGGGCGCGATGCATGGGTTCAAGCGCATCTGGGATCCTCAAAATAAACTCAATCCTGGCAAAGTGGTTCATCCTTATCGCGTAGATGAGAATTTACGCATGGGCCCGGAATATAAGATCGTTAATATCAAGACGCGTCTGAATTTCTTGAGCCAAGAGGGCAACGGCTTCCAGAGAGCGGTTGAACGTTGTGTTGGTATGGGTAAGTGCCGTAGTGAAAAAGTAGGCACGATGTGTCCAAGTTATCGAGCCACAAAAGAAGAGCGTTTCTCTACTCGTGGACGCTCACGCCTCTTTTGGGAAATGATTCAGGGCGAAGTTATTCAAGATGGCTGGGAAAGTAAAGAGCTTAAAGAAGCTCTAGATACCTGCCTCTCTTGTAAAGGCTGTAAGAGTGACTGTCCTGCTCACGTTGACATGGCTTCCTATAAGGCCGAGTTCTTATCGCATTATCACGAGACCAATAGCAGACCTCGTCAGGCTCTGACCATGGGTCGCATTGGTGATTGGGCGCCGCTGGCAAGCAAGCTCTCTTGGTTGATGAATGGCATCATGCAAACGCCCGTAATTTCTAATATTGCTAAATGGGTTGGTGGCGTAGCGCAAGAGCGTAGCCTGCCTAAGTTTGCAAGTCAGTCATTTAGAAGCCAATTTAGGCAATCCAAGAATTCCAGTATTGGTCAGAAGAAAGTGATTCTTTGGGTAGATACATTCTGCGAGCATTTTCATCCAGAGGTTGCTAATGCAGCAGTGGAAGTACTTGCTCATGCAGGCTTTGAGGCGACCTTGCCAAAAACGCCTTTGTGCTGCGGCCGTCCTTTATATGATTTCGGTTATCTAGATCTTGCCAAGCAGAAACTAGAGAAAATTCTAGATGTAATCGGAAGTGAGATTAGTGAAAATCCTAATTCGCCTATCGCAGTGGTCGGTCTTGAGCCAGGCTGTATGTCGGTATTTAAAGATGAATTACTGAAGTTTTTCCCAAATGACCCAAGAGCAACTCTTTTAGCATCGAGTAGCTATTTGTTGGGGGATTTCTTACATGAGCAAGGCTATACCCCACCGCCGCTAGACTGTAATGTCTTAGTCCACTCACATTGCCATCAGAAATCACTATTCGGCACTAAGGGTGATGTAGCACTGTTAGCTGCTTTGGGTGCTAAAGCAAACTTTATTGATAGCGGTTGCTGCGGCATGGCAGGCTCATTTGGATTTAATCCAGAGCATATCGGCATATCCAAAGCGGTTGGCGAACTCGTTTTGCTGCCAGCAATTCGGTCTGCCGAGCAAGAGACCATCATTCTGACTAATGGCTTTAGTTGTAGAGAGCAGATTGAGCAAGAGACTGGGCGCAAGGTCAAGCATTTGGCTGAGTTGCTGTTGATGGCACATCAATCTGAAATGTAGTTAGTAGATACTCACTTTTATTACCCATACATTCCAATAACCATTAAGACCACTATTTAAATTTCGTAAAGATAGTCTAGATAAAGATAAAATAGTAGTCCGGCGGGAATATTGGAGCAAGTAGCTTATTGCTTCATTGCACGATAGTTAAAGGAATGAAAAATGGTTTTCAAAAAATCACAGTCTATTAAGTTTCTACAGCCCACAATGGAGTCCTTTGAAACAATAGTGGGCCCAGCTACCGAGGTTCATGGACGAATTGTTGCGAACGAAAGTTTACGCATTGATGGTCGCGTGGTTGGAAATATAGAATCACGCCAAGGAAAAAACGTGAGCATTGCTCTCGGGCGCACTGGTGTGGTGCAAGGCGATATCAATGCTTTTAGGGTACTAGTTGCGGGACGAGTTGAGGGTAATATTTATGCCACTGAGCGCGTGGAGTTGCATGAGGGGGCAGAAGTGCGTGGAGATATTACTTATGGCCAACTCGGAATCGAGCATGGTGCCAAGTTAAACGGTTTAATGATTTCCAAAAGTAGTGATGAACCAGAGGGCGCAACTGATTCAACCGCAATTTTCCAGGCAAATTGGAATAAAATTAAAAGTCAGTAATTTGTGAATGCCCGCCAATAGTGCTCAAAAGATCCTTACAAGAAGGGAAATTTTGTCTAAAAGCTGCATTTATTCGGTATCGCTATTCTCATCTTTTGGCTGAATGTCAGTTTCAGTAGGATGACTGACAGAAGATACGGGGGCATCAATTAAGCGTAGCTCACCACTAAGCTTCGCTCCTTTTTCTACACTCATTTCAGCATATTGTGTAAGACCAGTAATTTTTGCACTGGATCGAACATTCAAATGATTCGTGACATTAAGACCTTGGGTAACTTCACCGCGGACTTCAACAACTTCGGCGTTGATTCTTCCATTAACAATTCCTGAGGTGTCAACCAAGACTTCTTTGGTATTCAGTTCACCTTCCACAAGGCCTGCAACCACTGCCATTTCTGGTACCTCAAAGGTGCCCCTGACAATGACCCCTTCACCTACAAAAAGTGACCCCTTAGGATTGTTATCTGCCATCATATTTCCTGAATAAGTTAGTACCAGCTAATAATATAACAATACTAACAACTTATAGGGAAGCTCGGAGGGTCGTGACACTGTCTGAGCTATCGGTATAAAAGTTAATCTTTGGTGCTTGTAGGGATGGATAGTTCCGCAAACTGATCCTTTAAATTCTTAAGAGTAAGAATTTTGCTCTCAATCATGGGGAGCTGGGTCTGAAATGTCTGGATTTTCTGCTGGTAGATGAGTTCTAAATCATCCATCTCCTTGCGGGAAATGGCCCCCCCCATTTGTTTTGCCATTTCGGGATTAAAGCGGATTGCCACCCTAAAGCCAAAAAAATGAATACTCATGCCAATTAGAATAAATACGCTAAAGGATAAAAGCGCAATCTTAATAACGGTTTTGCGGGTAATTTTTATCTGCTTCATAGATGAAGTAGACCCAGAAATCCAAATTAACTGCATTGTTAGCCCTTGAATTGTTATGAGTGGATTCTATCATTCCAGTGTATTGAGACTTTTTTCTTTTTAATAGGCTTATTTAAAGATAATTTGATAATATGCAATGTAATAAAAGTAATGCTTATTTCTGGAAATATGGGATGTCTTGGATATTCAAGACAATTTGTGCGTTGCAATAATTTAATGGCGTTACAACAATGCGGCCTCACAAGCACGATGCTCAACTAGAAATTATTGGCTCAGTATTAAAAGATGCCAGAGAGAAAAAAAATCTAGCCCGGGCAGAGTTTGCCAACTCATGTTGTTTATCCACCAAAATGATTTTGGAGTTGGAGGAGGGTGGCATGAGCTCTTTCTACACATTTGAATTAAAGATTGCCACGGCTAAGCGAGTTGGTAGGATGTTGGAGCTAGATGAAGCATCATATTTGATAGATCCTAGAGCCACAGAATCTGCTGACGACACTTTAGATACGCCAATTGAAGAAAAAGAAATTTCCGCCCCTAAAAAACTTGAGGTAGTCGGAACTGACTCAGGCTCAAAGAATCCCCCGTTAAAAAACGAGACCATATCTCTCGCAGAGCTTGCAAATCCTCAGGTTCTGAATCTTGAGGAATCACTAAGTCATGTTGATGGAAAACATGGGTTTAAGTTCAACACTGCCGGGGCTAGCGTTGCAACCATCAGAGTGATGGTAATCCTGTTTAGTTTTTCAGTGCTGACGGGCGCTATTTATGGTTTAAATGAACGGTTTAACCTCATCAATTTAGCTAATGGGCTGGTGAGCCCCCCGCAAAAGGCCATAGTAGCTAATGATGCTCAGGATGTAAAAGTTGATGAAGATTTAGCTCTCAAGCCCGAGAGTTCTGATACTGCGGTTAAATCGCCAGAAACTCAGCCAGCTCAAGCGCTTCAAACTACTCCTAGTGAGCAGTGCCCTTATAAACAAGATGCGCAATTACCCAGCTTTCAATCGCCCAATCCCTCTAAACGGGGAGACACTGTAAATATCAAATCACTGATTAAGCAAGCCGTTTGTGTTGTAGATAATTCTGGGAAACAAACCGTCGTTAATTTAGAGTCAAATGCTTCTTACGCATTTCGAGGCACCTCTCCATTTGTGGTGATTACTCAGGATTTAGATAGTGTTGAAATGTATTTTCAGGGTTGGAGAGTGCGCCCACCAAACGCAGGCGCAAAGCAGATTAAATTACTGGAAGTTTCCTTGTAAAGTGTCCACAAGTTAAAAGAAACAAAATTAAGGTGTGCAAATGTTTGAATTTTCTAAAAAAAGTAATCCCAATACAGATACTCAACTGACATATTTAACTACAGTTGGGGCCGGTTCCATTATGAAGGGTGACTTTATTCATAGTGGAAACATGCTTTTATTAGGGCATTTAATTGGCGATATTTCCCAGACTGAGGAAGAGGGCTCTGGCAATGGCCATACTGCTGTAATCGGATCAACTGGATTCTTATTGGGGAATATTTACAGCCCACATGCAATTATTATTGGAAGAATCGAGGGTTCGGTTTTCGCAAAAGGACGCGTAGAAATTTATCCTGGAGCGGTTGTCATTGGGGATGTTACTTATGCGCAGATTAATGTGCACCCAGATGCTAAGGTCAACGGTAATCTTAGGTGTTTATTACCAGATGCCGCTGAGCAAAAAAATCTCTCTTTAAGTAATGAGGAGATACCAAGTAATGTTGTTCTATTGGCTAAAGCAGAGTGATATTAAAAATCTACAAGATCGTTCGTAAGTTTATGGTGTTGAAATAAGAATGCCTGCCCCAATAAAAATCCCTCGCCTTCTTCTGGGTCTCTTTGTTTTATTGCTAGCTTCAGGAGGGCTTTTTTATAGCTACTACACTCGGGATTTGCCTGAATGTAAGGACGAATATATACAAATATTGTTAAACCAAGAGATTCGGAATAACGAGACTTTGATTCAAGAGTCACGCACACTAGCTTTTAATAATATTGTAGAAGTGTCGCATCGCAATGGGGTGCGTACTTGTTTTACTAATCTACTCACCAGCCAAGGTACTTACTCTATAGGCTATCAGGTAGTCAATCGAGAGATGGAGAAGGATACAGTCTGGCGGCGATTAACAGGGCCTACAGATTATTCAGTCAAGATCGAATCTGTAAAGCCAGTAGATTAAAAATAGTTATTTGGGATAAGCAACGTTCTTCTGGAAATTCTCAGTGTTCCAGCTTTTACTTAAATCCCCTGTGGGGCCATACACCACAAATGTATATAAGATGCCGATGATTAATCCCGCAATTAAGCCTATTTTTATAATTGAGTAATCACGTTTCTGCGAAACTGTTTTACTGATGGGGGATGGCTTTTGTACAGTAAAAAATTCTGGGAATGCTGCCTCTAGTGTAGCGCGTGCATTTTTAATGTGCTGGTAAGCCTGTTCTTCACTCCCGCCTTGTTCTAAACCAAGCGCTGCATTTTCATAAGATTTGCTCGCAGAATCCAGAAGTTTTGCAATATGCGCATAGCTTTTTTGGCGATTTGTTGTATCAGGCGTCATGACGAGGTTTGATTTCTTTCATCTGAGTAGCTTATTACAAATATTTATAGAAAAAATCTGCCTACTATGTACAAAGTTATTCCCGCAGCAAATACATAGGCTATAGACTTCAGTAGTGTTTTTTCTATAGTATTTTCTATAGTTTTTTCCACACCATTTTGTAAACTTTTATTTTGGGCTACTTCCTCAGAAATAATATTTTTAATATTCCAAAGATCCTTACGGATGACATTTAAGCTCTCATCCAATTTTTGATCTTTTTGTTGCAAGAGATCGCCGATTATCGAAAGATGTTTATTAACTTCTTTAAGCTCATTAACAACGGATTCATCCAGATTACTCATATTTACCCGACACTAGAAATAAATTATTTTCGGCATTTTTTAATCGTAACTGATGGCTAAGGCTATAGGGTGAATTAGACATCGATTTGATAAATATGGCTTTATAGTAGGTGATTATTAGAAAAAAGTCGAATTTGCTTAGTGTTTGCTGAGCTCCATTGTGTTTTTCCGCTATCTTTAGGAGGGGCTCAAAAGATTTGCTTTATAGTTAGTTAATGATAGCAAATTCAATTTGCAGGATGATCAACTAGATTTCGCCTGAACTATGCCCAAACAACCAATATCCACTGCTGCAAAAATAAGGAAGTTGGTGATGAATTTCACCAAGTGGCTTCTTTATACATTGATCATCCTCGTTTTAGCATACGCCTCTTTCAAAGTTTGGGAATATAAGGGCGAATATGAAGAAGAAAAAGCAGCAAAAATCCTTGCCAAAGAACAAGAAATAGAATTCGATGATTTGAGAAAAAATCTAGCAACCTACGCTCCTTTACTGGTTGGTAGTTCTTCCTCGATATTGACAACGCGTGCGAATGGAAAATTCATTCTTGCTTATATGCTTGGGGCAGAGGTTGAAGCATTTCAAAATTCACTTGAAGAAAGTGTACCCATCATTTATGTAGGTAGCCAATTGCTAGGTGCTGGGTGTAAAAAGTCAGATTGCGAGGAATCTAGCGCCGCTTTTGTAATTGAGCCCGCCAATGGCAAAGTATATTTAGCTCTTAGAAAAAGCGGGGAGTTAACTTTTTATGGACTAGAGGATAGTAAAACTATCCCACTAGCTTTTGAGAAGTGGCAAGGCTTTAAGAAAGCAGGAGTGCAATGATGAAGATTGTCATCAGCTTTTTAATCATGTCATTTTGGGTGACGATCGTCCCTGCAAAATCTTCACAGGAGCCCCAACCTCTTAAATCAAATTTACAAAAATCTGAACCAAAGTTAGCGAACGATAAAGACACTATATTGAGTAAAAATACTCAAAGTACCCTGTATTTATTATCAGGCTGGGGAAAGGCAGAAGGGCCTTATGTTTGGTTTACTGTTTCCGCGCATTTCAATGAAAATCAAACTGCCCCAAATAGCCAAACTTTCAACTTATTTAGCGCAAGTGGCGCCCTGGATTGCAAGGACAACAGTACCTTCTACTATCTAATTTCTTATATGTATTTTGATGCTAAGACGAAAAAGCTTAATGAGATTTACTCTGAGAAAAATAAATCCAATGTCATGAAAATTGAACCTACTACAACTGAGTCGGATATTAAGAAGATTGTTTGCAGCTAAGTTAGGCATTTGTTCATCTAGGGTGAGTACTCAGATCGCCCATCTTCTACCGTAACGCCTGGCCACTGACTACAGAGGATTCAAATGGAAGAAAGCTTGAATCAGAATACTTCGAATTTAATCACAGGCTCTGCTGCTGATTCAATTCAAGCAGCTGAGCATTTTTCAAGCTTAGTCGCAAACTTGCAGCAGTTTATACAAACAGCCAATCAAAATGATTTATTGAGATATTTTCATGAAGGTGGCAACACAACAGCTATCCAGCGTCGCATACTGGATCTGATGATTTATGGCGAAGAGTTTGGAATAGAAACTAGGTATGACCATTTAACTGGCTTATTGGACCGTACTAGTTTTTTGGAAAAACTCAAATTTACTTTATCGAAGACTCTTCAAGCGCATCATTTAACAGCCATCATATTTGTTGACCTAGATGACTTTAAAGTAATTAATGATCAGTATGGCCATAGTGCTGGAGATGAAGTGATATCAATTATCGGCAGAAGAATCACTGCATCTATTCGGGCGCAGGATTTAGCCTGTCGGTGGGGTGGTGATGAGTTCGTTTTGGTGTTGCAAGCCATCACAAGTAAAGATTTAATCAGTCAATTGGTCAATCGATTGCTAACAGCAATCTCACAACCTCTTCAGCTTAAATCTCAAGAGTCATTGCAACTAATGCTTAGCGCAAGTGCTGGTATTGCAATCTTGGATGATGTGAATCTCAATTCAATGGACTTGATTGAGAGATCTGATAAAGCAATGTACCTTGCTAAAAAAGCCGGGAAGAACTGCGCCGAGTTTTACTCTTAGAGGTCTATTTTTTTCGAAGATGCACTGCTGGAATGCGCATCCCTTCTCGATATTTTGCTACCGTTCGTCTGGCAATTTCGTATCCTTGATCGCCCAGTAACTTGGTAATTCTGCTGTCAGATATAGGTTTTATTGCAGGCTCTTCTTGAATAATTCGCTTAATCAGTTCTTGGATTGCTGTCGAGGATATTGCTACACCTTTATCAGAATTTAATTGGCTGCTAAAAAAGTATTTAAATTCAAAAATACCTAGCGGACAGGATAGATATTTTTGTGTTGTCACTCTCGAAATTGTTGATTCATGCATCTCTAATGTTTCTGCTATTTCACGAAGAACAAGTGGCTTCATTCCAATTGCGCCCATGGAAAAAAACTTTTGTTGATGTTTGACTATTTCATTCGCAACCCTGAGGATCGTATCCTCTCTTTGAGCAATATTTTTGATAAGCCAACTTGCCTCTAGAATTTTTTGTCTTAAAACTCCATCAGCCTTCCCTTGGCCACTCTCTTTGAGTATTTTGGCGTACTCGCCATTGAGTGAGATGCGTGGCCTAGCATTTGGATTTGATTCGACAACCCATAAGTTGTTGATAGATTTGACCACGACATCAGGCAAAATCCATTGATCGTTTTCACGGTCAAAGTAAGCGCCAGGATTATGTTGCAAACTGCGTATGAGCTCTACTGCTTTGAGGACTTCCGCCTCAGTTTTGCTACTTGCCTGTTTGATCTTAAGCCAATCTTTTGAGCCAACCTTATTTAAATGGGTATTGACAATATATTTGGCTAGTTCCCATGCTGATTTATCCGGGGTGGGCTGTTCCAAAATACGATCAATTTGCAGCGAGAGGCATTCTGCTAAATTGCGTCCACCAATACCAGGCGGATCAAGTGACTGTAGTTTTTTTAGTGCAGACTCAATTAGATTAAGTGAGCTTGATTCTTGACTATCAAGTTCATTTTTGATCTCAGCATGAATTGACTCGAGATCATCAATTAGGTAGCCTCTGTCATCCAGGCAGCCCGCCAGATAGGTAATGATCGACTGCTCTTGTGGGCTTACATGAAGTAGATGAATTTGCTCCTCGATATACTCTAAAAGAGTTTGTTGATGAGCTATGCGCTCATAGCGCTCTGCCCAGTCATCGTCATCATCCTGCGACGCTCTATTGCTTGAGGTCCATGAGTTTTGCGTCTGCTCAACCCGCTCAGAAGATTGAGTGAGATTAAACTCAATTTCTGGATTAGGCTCAAATTCCAGTAAGGGATTATCCTCAGCGGCTTTTGCTAATTCCTGCTCTAGTTCATTATTGGATAACTGCAATAACCGGATTGTTTGTTGCAGTTGAGGTGTTAGGGTAACCTGCTGACTAACTCTAGTATTAAGCGAAATAGCCATTTTTATATTTTCTTGTGGTTCGCTAATGAAAATTCTATCGTCGCTGACCTAATTCAATATCGCACAAGAAGTCTTTGGGAGGCTTTCGGCTCATATCGGCTGTCTAAATTTGATCAATTCGTCTATTGCAAAAGAAGTGCTCAATCGATTTCATTCATTCTAACCATTTATAATAAAAAATCCATATAAATTAGAGGGTTAAGGAAACTTTTGGGAATTTTCAGAAACCTTAGTCTAAATTAAACTATGCAAATGTAGCAAACTGGCCGTAATAAAGAGTCAATAGACACTATAAAGCATTTCATATTATGGAAAATCCTGTCATTACAGAGCACCGTATTCGCGGTGATCGCTTTTACGCCATAGAAAAAAACAACAAAATTGCTTTTTATACGACTAATATTGCCGCGGCACGCTATTGGGTCAAGAATGTGATCGATAAAGAGACTCTTGCTGTTGAGGAATTATTAGACGTTAAGCCTGAAGGGCAGTGATAGCTTGATTTTGATGTTTATTTAGGGCTAATTCAGCATATTTCAGCAAATGCCCTAAAAGTAGCAAAACCATCTTAAGCGGTTCAATTTAGACCATAAAATCGTATAATCATCCATTAATTTGGATTATTAGCATGATTTATTCTCGTCGCCTTTTTTTTACCTTTGTTTTGCTTTTGGGCTCTCATGAGTCGAGCTTCGCAATGGCTCAGGCCGAAAATGATATGGTGACTGTTGTGGATAAAAAAGGCTATTCCATTGCTTACTATAAAAGCTCTATTAAAGCATTGCCTCCAGAGTCAAAAAAGGTGTGGATTATTACCAATCGCCAAACAATAGACGAAGCCACGAAGCAGCGCATTGGATCTGTGCGAAGCAATATTGTATTTAATTGTAAATATAAAACTTACTCTACTTTGGCTGCTGTTCAATACTCCGAGCCAAATGCACTGGGTAAGAAGATTTTACAAACAGAAACCGGTTTCAATCTGGCGGATGATCCAGTGCCAGAAGATAGCGCTCTAGCAATCATACAAAAACAAGTTTGCAATCCTTAATTTAATTCCAATTTATATGGCCATCATTACCTACCCCCCCGAGTTAGCAGACAAGATAGATCCTAAATTTCACATAGAGCACTCAGCTATTACTAAAACTATGCTTCGAGAAATTAGTAAAACCCCTTTGGCAGGGGTGTATGCGGTTGATGGATCTGGTGCTGAGTTTGCAGCCACTGTCCTGGATATCTACAAAGGATTATTGGTGCTAAAGCCAGAGACCGAGCCTCCTAAGGGGTTCAGTAGCATCATTGGCACCAGTCAGATTGTTGTAGCTTGTAATGAAAACTCAAAAATGCAGTTTCTTTCGAGTGATTTTAGGATGCATGAAGATGGTAGTTTAATAACCTGCTCTCTCCCGCAAGAACTTACTGTGATTCAGCGTCGTAAAGAATTTAGGACGTTGGGGCCGAGTGATGAGCAGTTTAATTTCGTTCTTTCACTGGGGGCTGGTCAAGAATTATTAGCAAAAGTGGCCGATGTTTCTGATCATGGGATTTTGCTAGATATTCGTTTGGGTGCAGCTGAAGTTGAAGTGGGGCGCTATTGGCATTCAGGATACTTTGAGCGCCAAAAATACCGCTCAGGCAGTATCGACTTAATCATCCGTAATGTCCGCCCTGGTAAAGCGCTTGATCGAATTCGAGCGGGTTGCGAGCTATACAACCCTAGCAAAACCGCGCTCAAAGAATTTGAGTCTACTAGAAATGCCATTGAAAATGCCCGTGTACAAGGACGCTTAAATCGTTGGTATGCGTCGGCTAGTTGGTGTGAATAAACATAATGCTTACACCCTAAGATGATGAAGCTAAAGTCATGAGCTTGTTTACTAACTTTACAAGTGGAAAATTGATCATGATCCTCAGTGTGATCATGCTTGTTCCACTGCTGTATTTTTTTATTCGTGATTTTTACAGCAAAGTGGTTGATGAGGTAAAAAATACTGGCCCATCTATCCCGGTTGAGCCCATTATGGTGACCAGCTTAAATAAAACAAATCAGCTTGAAGAAGTAATCAATCAAAAGATTGCTAACATGAAGCTAGATTTAATGGCTGAACGCTTGCGTATTACTTCTACGGCTGATGTGTTAAAAAACCTAGCATTTGAACGACATCTTCCAGAAACTCTTTATCAGATTTATTTTGAGACACGAGCCTTCCCTAGAAAAAATGTAGAAGCTCAGCAAACGGATTTGGAATGGCATGCCAAAGCAGGTATTACAGAGCTTAAGGTTGAGCCGATGCCATTAGATGATGGCACTGTTATTCAATTCACTTTACAGAATTATCCGTATACGCTCAGCGCCATCAATCATCGCTTTGCTAGAACCTATTTTGTTGAGTTGACTTTACGAGATGTTGATAACACTCGCTTATTTGTAGTTCGCATTAAGGCTAGTGAATTAACCGGTAGAGAGATTTTAGAAACAGCCATTATTGAAATGAAGTCCGGTGAGTGGATAGATGATCTTGCTAGTTGCCGACTGTTAATGGATAAGCGCAAAACTGAGGTTCAATTAATGGCTGAGCATCGAGAAGTAGAGATGCTAAAAAAGCGTTTCATTTTAAATAACGCTGGCGATAGGCTTGTAGCAAATAAAGTTACTGCTAAGTCGCGCAAGGGCGATTGATCATTGTGACTGAAAAAATTACTTTCTACTCACAAAAAAATATCTATTTTTGGTTTTTAACCTTTTCTGGATTCCTATTTGCGGTCTCTTTATTGGTGTTACTTGGGGCTGCAAACGATTTATCAGAATCTTCTTCGGAGTTGAAGCAGCTTAGAGTTGCAATGCCGGTATTAGAGGATTTTGTTGCAACTCAAAAAATTGATGTTCGCCTCAACAAAAATCAGCGCCGCTTAAAGCCTAGCGATATTCCAAAGTTAGTCGATGGTGCAATTATTCCAGTAAATACAGATGAGGCAGTGAATCGTGCTTTTCAATTTTTTTCTGAATTTGAAAACAAACGTTCTGCATCATTGCTTGCACTTGAATTGCCCGCTGTAGAGTCAATTGAGCTTGGCTCACCTGCTGAGGCAGCAGGCATTAAACCGGGCGATTTAATCTTATCTGTTAATGCAACAAAGATTGAATCTGCCTTAGGTTTTTATCTTGCATTGAACGAAAAAACTTCCGCAGATGTAAACGTTAAATTATTAAGAAATAAAAAAGATAGCTTGACAGTCGTAATGCGCATGGCAGATAGGTCGATAATCACGGGAAGCAATTGTGGGATTAAATTTACCCTTCCTGGCGATGTTATCTACCTGACAGAAGTTGAGACCAAGCGGCTTGCAGAGCTATATCGTCGTGATGTATTGTCAGCGATCCCGGTAGATTGGCGGGCCGAAGTATCTAATGATCTAATGCAAATTGCTAGACGACTGAATGCTATTGCAAAAAACGTGATTGATCCAACCGGTGTAAATCCAGTCAGATTACAAACCAAAGATGTAGTTGTCTGGCATGGAAAAAAGGTTGCAGAAAATATTGATATTTACTTTTCCCAGAGACGCAAGATTGAAGCTAAGAATGTTTCATATATGACGGGGATCGGAGATGCATTTGTTGGTTTTGTGTGCAGTGTGCTCATTTTCGTTGTGGCACTTGCCATGTTTTGGTATCAACGTCGTGAATCAGGAAAAAAGTCATGACAACACTACAAATGCAAGATTACTGGTTAGGAATGCGGATTAATGGTGGCCGTTATGCAATTTCGACTAAATTCATACATGCCGTCTTTTTGCATCCTGAGCCTGAGCAGGGCATGAAAGATTTACGCATTAATGGCGTTGTAGTCTACAAGGGTGAACCCATTTGCTTGCGTAATCATTTTCAACTACTACGCTTTGATCAACGCGGAGATAGTTTTGTGGATTGGCATCAGACTCTAAAGCAGTCTAGCGCACCTTGGATTATTGTGTTGAGAAATGGCCCTCAAGAAGGCTTGGGTTTCAGGATTAATAATATTGTGGGACCTTTTTATGCTGAAACGATACCTGATTCCTCATTCTTTTATCACAACGGCGCTGATTATCATTTGGTAGGGGTCTCTTAAGGCCGACAATACCGATCAGTCACTTAATCGCTAGTCGAGATCATTTATATGAATAAGAAAAATAATAGCCATATCTTTTCCCAGTACCCAATTCTTTTTTGGCAGTGGGTTTCATATGTCTCGTTTGCGCTGGTATTGGCTGCCAGTATCGGTGCTTTTCTCGCTGCGCGCTCTTGGGTATCTGAAGGTAAATATCTGCAATCCATTGATGGCGAACAGATTCAAGTGTTACGTTTGATTCCTTTCTTAAAAGAGTTACAGCAGCAAACAAACGGTCCTGTTGCCTTAGAGCCTGTTTTTTTTACAAACTTAAAAAAAGCTGAGATCTTCTTAAAGTCAGCAACAGCAGACTTGAAGAACCAGCCTGAGCTAAGTCCTAATTCAGCATCTGCTGTGTCGACCAAGGGGATAAGTGAACCTTCTGCATTGAAGTCTTTGAGTAGCGGAGTTGCCGCTCCAGCTATAAAAAATCCTAGCACGACTAAGGAAGCAGAATCATCTACTCCTTTGTTGCCACTATCCGACAATCCGGTAGTTGCTCTTTTTCAAAGATTGGACGCTAAGGTAATGACTGTCGTTTTCGGTAAGCCTGAGAAATATGCTGTCAAGTCCGATAAAAAAAATGACGATGAGAAATCCGAACAGTCAGAGGAAGCTGAAAATCTCAAGAAAAATCCAAAACCTTCTACCCCTCTTGAGGTATTGCTGAGTGCTAAAAATACTGAGCAGGCAATCGGAGTAATACTCGGACAAGAAAAAGGCTTAAATGATTTGACTGTCTTAGCTAGGTCTGGTGAAGTATTAATTGGCCCTAAGGGACCACTTGAGTTGGATAAACTGCCCTCTGAATCTGCTGTAAAAAAATATGCAGAAAGTATAGGTAATTTTGTCAAAGCACAAAATGCTTGGCAAAAAAATGCCACTGATATTACGCTGATATTAGATCTTCAAAAAGCACTTGGCGCAGTTCTTGAGCAAAAGATGCTTTTGGAAATTGATATCGGTAAAAAAACAGCTGGTAAGTCAAACCTCAAGCTCACAGATGCAGCGCCTAAGGTGCCGCAAAGTCCTTGGTATTCTAAGTTGCCGCAAGAAAGTACGGCAGTACTGAATACATATGTTTTAAATATGCGGGTAATTAAGGATTTTGCTAACGACTATGGGTCTTTGCGTCTTGCTGCGCAAAAAAAATCTCAATCAATTCAATATTTTGATTTTAAAGATGCTGGTGGATTTTTAGGTTTAATTTTAGTTTCGATCATTGCTGCTTTTGGAATCATCTTAGGTGCTTATATGGCGCTTGTGAATACCCAACGTAATGCGCAAGATTTGCAGCGGGCATCTAAACAGACTAGGGCTGCCGGTCAGCTATTAAAAACAATTGACTTAGGCTTTGCTAGTGCGCCAAGTAACAAAACATCCAAGGCTAATTCACAAAACAGTGATTCTGATCAATCGACAGACCAACTCAATGTGAAGACAGTGATGAATGTCATTTCCGAGTTAAGTGATGATTTAAAAAATAAAATTAAAAAAATTGACACGCACTTTAAAGTACTTGCCCAGCTCAATACCAAATTACGCCATTCTATTGATACCCTGCATGAGAAGAGTGGTCAGATTCGTACAAATGTATCTGATAAAAGTAGTAACTCACCTTACAGCCAAGAGATGGGTATTAGTAGGGGCGGACCTTTAGACCAGCTCCAAGATGCTTTTTCTGCTTTAAAGCAACAGGGTGTCCGGCTTTACTTGGCCATATTAGATAACCATTCTAGTAAACAGCTTGCCGTAGAAACAGAGCAGCTCAATTTATTAGTAGAGAGAGTCGAGGCTACTGTATCGAAGATGCGCTCGACGCTAGCTGTCGCACTGGAACAAGCAACGCCTATGGAAGTGCAAGCGCCACAGATTTCTTTAGAGGCTATTGAGCTTCTGAGTATGGATGCCAAACAGGTCATGCGCGATCTTCAGTTATGGCAAGGTGAATTTGATGGATTAAATAAAGCTTTCGCTGAATTAAAACGAGAAGCAAGGGTCTAATGCAATTGATTTTTTATAAGGCGTAATGCAAATATGGCCGAAGAAAAACCCCTGTTTTTAATTGATATTGATCGTGCTATTGAAGGTCTGCAGACTGCTGCCCCCAAAAAAGGTTCGGTGTCAGCAGTATCGATTGAGCCCTTGATCATGCATAGCGTTGATTTAGCTAATGCTCTAGATGGCGCTGGATTAGATGATTTAAGTGGGATGACTAACGAATTAGCGCAGTGTTTTGAGAAAAATGATGCACAAGCTTTTTTAGTTCTGGATGATCTAGTTAGTCTAGTCAAGTCAGAAGTTGCATTTACGCATCCATCGGTAGCGAGTGGAGCGTCTTGTACTCTAGAGCAATTAAATCAAGCAAAAGTATTATTTGCCGCTAATTTATCGCAAATCAAAAATGGTTTGCCGATCACCAAAAATCCTGATGCAGTATTAGCGCAAGATCTGCCTGCTGAGTTAGCTTCTGAGGTGACTCAAGAAGCGATTGAGACTGTCAGTGGTGAAGAGGAAGAGCAAGTCCTTGCGAGGACGTCAATTTCTGAGTTGCCTGCTGCCCCAACTGCGCCCGAGGTATTCCCAGAGCCTTCTCTTGCAGAGCTGAGCGCTTTATTTGCGCCGCGTCTTCATGAAGAGTCTCCGTTAGTCTTTACTCCTCCAGAGCCCAAAGCATTTTCTTTTCCTGAAGGTTTGACTCGTCCTCTAGAGCGTGAAAATTCATTAGATTATTCAGGAAGTCAGCGTTACTTAGATAAGCACTTTTCCTTGGACCGCACTCATAATCTCAACCGTATGCAAATAGCACGAAGTTTAGTCACGAAGGCTGACAACTGGAATGCTGTAGAGCTAGATTTCTTACTTGGGCGTGAGCAAGATGAGCTCACTAAATCTGGTCAACAATCATTGCGTCATGTATTTGAGAATTTGACAGACGAGCTTTTAATTGATGAAGTGTATGCTGATCCTGAGATTGTTCAGCAACTGGTCACGATCATTAGCATCTTGCCACCTTGCCCCAGTATTTTTGCAGTTCAGCAAGATTTAATGATTTTTATTGATTTAGATCACATAGCCTTATCGGCTGAACATCTCTTGTCAGCAGGCAAAATGATGGCCGAAATTGGGGGGTCACTTGAAATACATCATGAAGGAGTCCGTTTATCGTGCCCATCAAGTTTATTAAGAATGCCCATGGTCTTTTTTGGACGTCACGGGCAAAACTATGCCATTTCTGCAATTCAATATTTAGGGGAAGAGGCTCTCAATAAACCCGTGGATAGCAAGGTCGATGCATTGGGCGAGATTTTGCATCCCGCCAGGATGATTAATCTGCTTGTGGGCAATCAGCGTTACTCTATTTATGCCCATGAATTTTTAGGGGTTCAGAATATGAATATCCACCTCAATATTCCTAAATTACTAGAGCGACCGTATTGGTTAGCCGGTATGGCTTTAGATGGCATGAATAATGTGTATCCTTGGGTAGCTTTAGATCGGTTTACCAAATAATGCCGCTTTTTAATCGTTTTTTGATGGGGCTGCTATTTTGTACGCTGTCGCAAAGCCTTTGTGCTGCTTTACCCCCAGATCTTGAGCAAACTATTAAGCGGTTTATTCAAAAAAGTCCCACTGTCAATGGCTTGCGGGTGGAGACAGAGTGGCTTGAACCGAATCTGACCATCCCAGCCTGCTTAGGCGGTAGCATTGAGATTTTGACCCCTACAGGTGCGCGCTTATGGGGAAGGTCGATGATCCAATTGCGCTGCACTAAAGCTGCCTGGTTAATCAATGTCCCGGTCAATATCCATGCTTATGGAGATTATGTTGTCGCCAGCCGCTACCTTCCTTTTGGCCAAAAGCTCGAAATTGGGGATATTCGGGTAATAGAGGGCGATTTAACCGTGCTACCAGATGATGTACTACGGAACCCTAAAGCAGCTTATGAGCGGATTTTGGGTAAATCCTTGCAAATGGGCATGCCAATTGGGCTAAACGATTTAAAAGAATCTGCCGTAATAAAAGTAGGAGATCCTGTTAGGATTCAATTGACAGGTAAAGATTTTCAGGTTTCCGGTGAGGGTGTTGCTCAATCTCCTGGGATGATTGGGGATATGGTCAGAGTGCGCTTGTCCGACGGGCAGGTTTTACAAGGTAAGGTATTGAGGCCTGGAATAATTGGCGTTAATATGGAATAAATCGCTAATTTGCGGTAACATCAGTAGGTAGATGGTATGTTTTATTAGGCAGCACTGAGGAGAATGAGATGAAGATTAACGAGAATGCACCACTAATTCCGCCAAATACTGGAACAGCCAAACCTGTGCCAGGCTCGAACTCGACTGCCAATACAACGAATACAGCTTTAAATCAAACCTCAGCATCTGCGGTCAGTCGCCCTGCAGTCAATTTAGACATTGGTTTAGCAGCCAAGTTGGCCGAAGCGCAAAGCAGTACAAGCGCTACCAATCAGGTAAGCGACGAATTGCTGATTAAAAAACTACGCGACAAGGTTGCTACTGGTCAATTTGAGATTGATTACAACAAAATCTCTCAGTCAATGTTAAAAGATGTGGTTGCAGCAATTGGCCAAAAACCAAGTCATTCACAAAGCTAAGATTTGCTCTGATTTACTGGCTTTGCTTTAATTTCCTTGCTCCTTCCTCGAGCACACTCATCTCTCCTTTTTTCACCCTAAGAAATCTACCCCTCAGATGGTAAAACCACATCCATCCATGTCTTTTGACGATCTATTGAAGTTCTTAAAGGGTATTGCAAGTGCTATTGAGAGTCTACGCAGTGCCTTAGAAGCAAATGATATGGACCGACTTCCAGAAGCGCTTGATAGTACCAATGAAGCTTTGGATGCCATTCAGAATTATCCAGGTGGCGCTGACAAACTCAAGCAAGATATTCACCAATTTGAGCCAGCAAAAACGACCCAATTATTAGCGCTACTCGATGAAGCTTCAGTTAATCATCAAATCAATGGCGACCTGATTCGCTTAGCGATGCAGCGCAGCTCTGCCATGCAGTCTTTTATTGCTCAGCAAGCTCCTAGCGCTACTTACGGAAGTGATGGCGGAGTTCCAGGATCCGTAGGCGGTGTACTGTCTCGAAAAGTCTAGGGCAAAAAGCGTTTAGTACTAAGACTTTAGTTTTGCCCGAATACGGATCATGCCTTGCGTATGGATCTGGCTAATGCGCCCAGGGGTGATATTCATCACTTGGGCAATTTCTCGGTAAGAGAGATCTTCCTGATAATGCAAGGCCATGACTAATTTTTCATTATCAGGTAAGCCTGACAAAATAAGGGCTATTCGTTCTGCAAATTGACTCATTGCTACAGAGCGCATTGGGTCAGATTCATCGGTATCTGAAGGCATGAGATCATCCGATAAATCATCTAAAGGCATTAAATGCACCATGTTGGTGATGATGGCGTGGTATGCCTCAATACTTAAATCAGCTCCTTGAGCAATTTCTTTTTCAGATGGGTGGCGTCCTAAGGTTTGCTCCAAGCGGCGAGTCACTTTTTCGATTCCGACCAATTCATCTCGTTGATTGCGCGGCAAAATGTCATTTTTGCGGCAGGAGTCATAAATAGCACCCCGTATGCGGGTTTTCGCATAGGCCTCAAATGCTAAATTGGGTTGGGGTTCATAGCGCTTGAGAGCATCTAATAAACCCGTTAAACCTTCCTGGATGAGATCATCTACCTCAACATTAGGCGGTAAGCGAGAGCAAATTTGATGGGCGATCCGCTTTACCAGAGGTAAATGAGTGCGAATGGCTTCATCAATATCAAGAGATGCAAAATAACTAGAAGGCTTCAATGACAGATCGCTTAATCGGTAAAAGGCAGAGTTAAAGGTGAATTACTGTTAACTGCTAATTTTCGCAGAAATTGCTTTGAAAAAGCCCATCGGTAAAACAAATTCTTCTCGCGGGCCCTCGCTTGACGGATTCCAACTCAGGTCATCTGGATCTAATGTGACCCGCTGCGCAGTTACTGCAGCAATCCAGCCAATCAATTCAATTTCCTCATGCAAGGCAGACCTGGCTGCAAGTTGTAGTCGTTCGAAAGCAGCTGTGCCTGCAGCCTCATCTTCCCCGCCAACAATGATGACTGCGAGTGGTTCATCTACCTGAAAAATAGCCATTTGGCGTAACATTACCAGGGCCCTAGTAAGTGATGCTTGATCACCTGCAGTGACTAAAATCCGCTGAATATTGCTGCCATAAAACGCCACAATTTGCGCTTGCGGATCAATCGTGGGAAAGATGACATAGTCAATGCCCATTTCTTCTTGAACAAGTCGCACATCAAGCTGAGGATATTTTGCAAAGCGATGCTCAACTTCAGATCGCAGTTTGGTACTGGTGGCATACCAAAGATGTTCATCAATCTGGCGAATACTGCGCGCTAGGGGCACTGCATTATTAAAGACTTGGCCTAAATCATACCGTGTGGGATATAAAAATCCAGACATCGTCTTACGTTGCGCCAGGGGAATTTCATCGACCAGTAAAACATGGTTATTGTGTTGCTTCAGGCTTTGGGCGGTGCCGTGGCCTAGATGGATTGTGCTATCCGCATCTAGAGTGCTTGCAATGCAAATAACGCGGCACAGCTCTGCGCCAAAGATATTGCGTAACCCTTCAGCCTGATCGTTACCACTCACTACCGTGCTCATGAGTTCACTTTGCGAATCCAGTCGCCTAGGTGATCAGACAAAATAGCGGGAACCTGTTCATCGGTAATAGAAAACGTTTCAGAAAAAGCGCGCATCGCCATCGCGCGATGACTCAGATAGTTGATATCAGGCAGACTTAAGTCTTCTGGCACTCGCTGACCGTTTGAAACAAATAAAATCGACAAATCATGACGGATGACACTATCAATGACTGGTGCCAAGTGGGCTGCCTCATCAATTTTAGTAATAATGACAGAGTCTAATTTATTGTTATGACTATTTTGCATTGCTTGGTTATGCAAATTAATCACCTCTTCTTGGGTGCGTAAATCAGTGGTAGAGCTCATCACCAAAATCCGTTTTGCACGATCTGATCCATTTTGGAGAAGTTGGCATTGCTCAACCATGAGAGTGTCCCGCTGACTCACGCCGGCGGTATCTAACAAAATAATTTTGCGATTTGAGAACTCTTTAACTTTGCTTGCTAAATCTTCACTATCGCGCAGTGCTGTGACAGACAGACCTAAAATTTTTGCATAGGTCTTGAGTTGTTCTTGAGCCCCAATTCGGTAGGTATCGGTGGTGAGCAGTGCCACTTGATTGCGACCATAGCGCAGAACACAACGCGCTGCAATCTTGGCAACAGTGGTAGTTTTACCCACGCCAGTCGGACCAATAAAGGCAAAGACACCACCGCGATCAAAGAGATCAAACGCCCGAGAAGTTTTGATTAAGCATTTAACTTGCTCACGCGCATTTTTAATGAGTTGTTGGGTATTGAAATCATCGGGTAAATTACGCGCGATTTGAGCGCACAGTTTAGGAGAAAAACCACTATTGATTAAGTGCTTCACAATCTCCGTGACGTGGGAGCTTTCTTGTTGTATGTTGCCCCATAGGTTGCCAGCTACATGTGATTGCAATAAATACTTGACTTCACTAATTTCAGCGAGTAGTTGCTCTACTTTTGGAGCGCTTGCCGCCGCAGGTAATGATAGGGTACTAACTGAGGATGCGGAATCAGCGTTCATACTTGCCAAGGTTGAGGGCGTAGCACTGGTAGTGACAGAAACTGGGATTTCGTTGGCAATCGGAGCCGGATTGAGCGCTGCTTTAGCATCTGCTTTTGCTTCTGCAAAAGCAATTGCATCTTGTTTCTTTTTGGCGCTGATAGCGGCACTCGCGTTAGCACTGAAGAGGGCGTCGTTATTCGATGGATTGATAACGCTGGCATCCCCGCGACGGATACGTTCAGCACCATTAAAAGAAGTAGGGGTAAAAGTTTCTGAGCCCGGGGCTCTGACTGAGCGCTCTGAACGATCAGAACGTTCCGATCTAGCCGGATTGCGGCGCAAAGATCCTACAGGCAAGTCAGCGCTAAACGGATTACGAGCGCTCGGTGGTGCAATGGCACGATCAAAGCTGGAACCAAAGTTGCTGCTACCGGAGCTACTGCGTCCTATCGGTCTATTTGACGAGTAATTAGTAGGATAACTTACTGCTTTTTTTGCACTCATGCTGCTAGCTAATGAGGGGTCTGAGAGTGAAGCCAGGTCTTGAGAGCTAATGGCAATAATTTCTACACCATGGTCGATGTCTGTAGTTGAGATCACCATAGCATCGGGGCCCATACGGGTACGTATCAGCTTTAAGGCTTCTGCTGAACTGGGGGCGGTAAATTTTTGGGGGCCCATGGCGTTGCTCCAAATAGGGTGGCTGGGGTTATTTTAAGGGGTTTTGCCCGTTTGGGAGCAAAGAACTTTATAGAATTCAAGGTTAGATGTCGGTGGTAACTCACTTAGGGCCAAAACAATCGCTTGGGGGCAGACTCTTCTGGCAATCCGAGATAGCGTCATGCGGGTGCGGGTGCCACTGACAATGACTGGAGGCAGATTTTGACTCTCTAGTTCTTGAACTCCGCTAATGACTTCTTCACCAAACATCCGGGCCAAAGAGGGCTCAATCAGACCATCGGGTGCAATCGCCCCTTGACCAATCGATTGCTCAATTAAACGTTCAAACTCTGGTTGAATGCCGAGCACTTGGTAGGAACTACCTTCACCAAGCGAATCTTGTACGATCGTGCGGCGCAGCGCATAGCGAATATGGGGAAGTACCTCTAGAGGGTCACCAAGCTTAGCGGCAAACTCACTAGCGACTTCTAAGATGGTACGCATATCTTTAATCGGAATGCTTTCTTCAAGCAGTAACTGTAAGAGACGTTGTAATTGTGCAAGACTCACAATTTTGGGGATCACATCTTCTACGAGCTTGGGGTAACTCATCTTAAAGTGATCTACGAGATCTTGCGTTTCTTGGCGACCCAACAACTCACCGGCATATTGATGAATTAAATGATCTAAATGGGTGGTAATCACGACGGCTGGCTCTACTACGGTGTACCCTTTGGCAATCGCTTCATCACGCAGACCACGCTCAATCCATACGGCTGGCATACCAAAGGTAGGATCTTTTACTTCTAGTCCCGGCAAGGTTTCATTGCCGCTTTGCTGGATGGCCAGCAAGCGATCCGGCAGGCATTGACCACGACCCACCTCAGCACCATAGAGCAAGATACGGTAGGTTTCTGCATTGAGTTGCAAGTTGTCGCGAATATGCACTGAAGGAATTAAAAACCCCACCTGAGTGACAAACTTGCGCCGGATCGCCCGAATGCGCTTGATCAAATCGCTTTCATCACCTTTATCTACCAGGGGAATGAGTCGATAGGCAAGCTCCAAAGACAGGGGCTCGACAATCGGAACATCTTTCCATTCAAGCTCTTGGCTAACCTCGGGAGGCTGTGAGGCCGCAAGTTCAGCTGCCTTAGTATTGCGATCGATCTTTTGATAAGCTAAATAGGCCAAGCCACCAAAGAGGCAGGCAAAGCCCAAGAAGATCACGTGGGGCATTCCAGGCAGAACACCCAAGATCCCCAGTACCGCTGCCACCACGCCCAGGGCGCTACTGTTCGCTTCAAATTGCTTAGAGACCTGCCCAGAAAAGTCATCTTCAGTGGCAACGCGGGTAACCAAAATACCGGCCGCAGTAGAAATAATGAGCGCTGGTATTTGGGCTACTAAGCCATCACCAATGGTGAGAGAGGCAAAAGTGGCTAAAGCTTTGCCAAAATCCATATTGTGTTGCAAGACCCCAATGAGCAAACCACCAATGAGGTTGATGACTAAAATCATGATGCCAGCCATGGCATCACCCCGTACAAACTTCGAGGCACCATCCATGGAACCAAAAAAGTCTGCTTCTTGAGCCACATCGGCGCGTCGCGATTTCGCCTCTTCTTGTTGAATCAGCCCTGCATTGAGATCCGCGTCAATCGCCATTTGTTTGCCGGGCATCGAATCTAAGGCAAAACGGGCAGAAACTTCGGCAACTCGACCTGAACCTTTGGTAATCACCACAAAGTTAATAATGGTGATCACAATAAAGATCACGATACCGACTGCAAAATTACCGCCAATTAAGAACACGCCAAAGGCTTCAATTACTTTTCCCGCAGCATCTGTCCCTTTATAGCCCTCCATGAGCACGATTCTGGTAGAGGCCACGTTCAATGACAGGCGCAGCAAGGTGGTGAGGAGTAACACCGTTGGGAAAGCAACAAAGTCTTTAAAGGTCTTAATATTGATCGCCGTAAAGAGCACGATGATCGACAGCGCAATATTGAAAGTAAACAGAACATCGAGCAAGATGGCTGGAAGTGGCACCAGCATCATTACTAAGACAAGCAAGACTAAGATTGGGATAGCGCCTTGCGCTGATGGCCTTACTTTGCTGAAGTCAATACCTAAGATCTTCATATCTTAATTAGGTAGAGGTAAACAGGGGTAAAAGAAGCCTTCAAAAAATTGCCTTAACGGTAATAAAAACTCTACAAAACTTATAAAAACACTATATATGGTAGAAAAGGAAATATTTGCCACTAAATATACCCCATTCGCACTAAAAATAGGGGTAAAAAAAGCCCCAAAAGTGTGAAAAAGGCAAAAATTTCCGCATGAGCAGAAGTCATGCGCAAGGATGGGCTAAATTGAGCGTCTAAAGCGCTTGGCGCTCAAAAAATAAGCACAATTAGAGTGCGCGATAGAGTTTGCGCATATTTTGAATTTTCCAGAATTGTTGTTCTGCAGCATCATAGGCTTTGGTGAAATCACCCTTGATCGCTTTTTCAAAAATAATCAGGCAGCGGTGGGCATGCACGTGTTTTTGCAAGGTGGCCAGCGTTAAAAAATAGAATGCTTTGTCATAATCTTGGGTGATAGCGGTGCCTTTTTCGTATAAAGTGCCTAAATTGTAGGCGGCCACTCGGCTGCCCCCATTGGCTCCCACAGTGAGCAATTCAACACCTCTAGGGATATCTTTTGGCACCCCATGGTCAGCGCCTGAACCGAATACGTATATATTGCCCAGATTGCAATAGGCATCCAAAACCTCATCTTTGATGGCTTTTTCATAATAATGAACCGCTGTCTTGATATTACGAGCGATGTCGCCCATACCCAATTCGTATAACAGGCCTACATTGAAGTTGGCATAGCCATTACTCTCACGACTATTGGAATTGAGCCATTCAAATAGCTTATTGACCTGTTCAGGGTTTAATTGCCCATCAAAGCACATTCTGGTCAGGGCAAAAGAAGCCTCTTCGTCGGCCTCGTTGACTGCAATGTCAAAAAAAACCTCAAAAGCAGCCTCGTAGCGACCGCGCTCCAGGTTAGAAACACCAGCTTGTAAACGGGGATTGTCAAATTGCATAGCAAAAACACTTTCAAAAACAGTAGGAAATTGGCTCTAGAGCGAATGTAATTAAATACCATTTTAGGGTCTAAATTGCCGATGCACAGGATCTTTTTCAAGCCCATTTGCACTGATTTAGCATCAACTCAAGGCAAATGGGGGTGGTATTAGGGTGATAAGGCACTTTTTAATTTATTAATTTTAATCAATAAAATCAATGACTTATATTTTTTAATCCGGTGAAAGGAATTCAAAGTGAAGTTTATCTAAACGCTTAGGTGGGCAAGACCGTAATAGGTTAGGCAAGGGGCGCTAATGTTAATAGCCCTGAAAATTTTAGGAGAAAACGATGTCTACCGTTATTAATACCAACATGGCTTCTGTGTATGCCCAGAACAATTTGAGCGCTGCTCAATCTAACTTGGCTACATCTGTTCAGCGTCTATCGTCAGGTGTGCGTATCAATAGCGCCAAAGACGACTCTGCCGGCTTAGCAATTAGTATGGGTATGTCCTCACAAATTGCTGGTCTTGATCAAGCAAACCACAACTTAAGCGACATTATCGGTATGGCGCAAGTAGCTGAAACCGCGTTGTCCACGATCCAAAGTATGCTTTTGCGTATGAAAACTTTGGGTACTGAGTACGGTAACAACGCCCTAAGTACAGATCAAAAAACAGCGATCACTACTGAAGCCCAATCGATTAAAGATCAAGTAGATTTGACAATTAAGGAAGCTGTTTATAACGGTGTAAATCTGCTCGATACCAGCGGCTCTACAACTTATGACATTCAGTCTGGTGTTGATGTCGGTACAACGATTTCATTCACAGTGGCTAATGCAACCGTTGATACAACTGCTACTGACTTCTCAGTAGTGGATGCTGACTTGCTGCGTATCTCTAACGAGCGTGCCAAGATGGGTGCTTTAGTTGGTCGTGCAACTTATTCTTCACAAAACCTCATGGCGCAAAGTGCTAATATTAAAAATGCGCGTTCAGCGATTGTTGATACTGACTTTGCCTCTGAGACAGCCAACTTGACCAAGGGTCAGATCATGCAACAGGCCGCTACAGCGATGTTGGCCCAAGCAAATCAAATGCCTAACGTCATCTTGTCATTATTGAAATAAGCGGTTATCTTAAGTAGAAGTCGGCCCATCGGCCGATTTCTGACTTTAGATTAAGGGAGTAGGAAATGGGAGATATTACAAGTAAATCTGCAGCTGCATCAGTCATACCATCTGGCTCTGCACAGCTCAATCAACCTCCAGGTATGGGTACCGTTGTGAGTGCTCAAACCAAAACTGACGCTCAAGCTGTTTCCGCAGCCGCTAGTGTTGAATTTAAACCTTCCAACATTCAACAAATTACCCAGCAATCTCGTCAGGCAGTTGAAGCTGCTGCCCAGCAAATGCAAACCTTTGTCAGCTCCATGGGGCGTAACTTAGACTTTTCAATAGACGGTTCTACTGGCTATCATGTGGTTAGAGTAACCAATCCAAGTACTGGTGAAGTGGTCAGGCAGATGCCCTCCGAAGAAGTTTTAAGGTTGGCACACAGTTTTGATCAGATTTCAGCCTTGATTCACCAAAAAGCCTAAATCAAGCCAAGTCTTCTCAAGTTGGCATGAAAATTGCTTTCTTAATAACGTAGTTCGTCTTAAGAAACGCATTGATTAAATAGGTAAATATGTCGATTTCCACCACATCCTCAAGCACCAGCTCTGGTACTGCCAGCATTGATGTGGCTAGCATTGTCTCGCAGTTAATGGCCTCTGAACAAGTGCCAATGACAACGCTCAAAAACAACATTACCAGTAAGACTACCCTCATCAGCGACTTAGGCACATTAAAAAGTAAAGTTGCAACCTTCCAAACCGCATTAGAAAGTTTGCAAGATCCCACTGCCTTGTCTTCATTGGTGTCTTCTAGTTCAGATCAGACGGTGGTCCAAATTACGAACTCGACTGGTGCTGTTCAAGGGCGCCACGATATTTTAGTGAGTCAGGTTGCTCAGCCTGGGCAGATGACATTTGATCAGTTCGGCTACGCTACGGCCAATGCTGGATTAGCAACTGGGGAGACATTTTCAATTTCCATCGGCTCTAGATCCTACTCTTACACTCCCCCAACGGGTGTAACCATGGCAAGCACTACCATTGACGATTTGAAAAATTGGATTAATGCGCTGGGCGATAATCTGAGTGCCAGTATCGTTCCAACTTCAGGCTCAAACTATGCCCTCAAAATCCAGGGAACTAAGCCAGGATCCGATAACGCAATTACGTTCTCTCATTTGGCTTCAGGGGGTGGCTCTGTGAATGGTTTGGGAGGAACCCCGGGATCCCCAGTTGCACCAACAGTAGTGAGCGCGCAAAATGCTGCCTTTACTCTGGATGGTGTGTCTTACACCAGAAAAACCAATAGCATTACCGATGCTCTATCCGGCGTTACTATCAATTTAGTGAAGGCAAGTGCAACACCTCAAACGATTAGCGTGGATCCAGGAACTGATAAAGCTCCCCAAGTCATGCAAAGTCTGGTGGATGCATTTAACGACCTAGTCACTACTGCGAAAAAATTGAGTGCAAAAGCGGGCTCTTCTAGCGGCGCTACCGCTGACGGTTCTTTGGCCAATACTCCGACAGCCTTGAATTTTTTAAATCAAATTAAATCCATGATGGCTGGCGATATTCACTACACTTTGGGTGGCACGTCTAGCAACATCAGTCTGGGTGAGCTGGGCTTTGAAATGCAATTTGATGGAACGGCTAAATTTAATGCCACCACTTTTAATGCGGTTAGTAATGCATCGGCAATTTTAGCTTCAGGAATTAAGGTTGGTTATCAAACCTATGTTGTTAGAGATCCTGTAACGGGCGCTGAAATCAGTAAAAACACCACAGACGTTAACTTGGATACTTACCTCACTTCTTTATTAAAGGTAACAACATCAACAACCCAGGCTGGCACGCAGACCTTAGCAGGCGCTTTTGATCAAATGATTAAAAATGAGCAAAGTAATATCGATGATTTAAATAAAAAAGAGCTTGCACTACAGCTGGTACTAGATCAAAAGCAGACAAGTTACACTGCTCAGTACTCAGCATTAAATGCACTATTATTCCAATTAAACAATACTAGTAACTCACTCACTAGTGCATTAAGCGGCCTAACAAACGGTCAAAATAATAAGTAATGAGCAAAATAATGAATTTTATAAACCCAATGCGGATGTCAAAATAATGTCACGAAAAGCAGCCTTTAGGTACGCAGAAAATGAGACGATGACTGCAGTTTTGGGCGGCGATGCTCGTGAACTCATTGTGTTAATTCATCAACGAATTTTTGATCATTTAAAGCTCGCTAAGCAAGAACTTGAAAAAGGCAAATTAGGTATTGAGTACTTTATTAAGGCTAGTGATTTGATTCAGCAAGGATTGCTGGGTTGCTTAGATTACGATAAAGGTAAAGATATTGCCTACAATCTGAGCGCTATTTATGTCTGGTCTATGCAAGAATTATTAAATGCAAGGGTGGACCGTTCACCAGAGAAGGTGCAAGATGTGATTGATACGTTGACCCCACTCTATGAGGCTTGGATTGAGCTATCCCCTAACAGTATTAGCCTTAGTCAAGCAGGATAGAATCAACGAGATAGCTGTTTTATAAAAAGATGTGAGCGCAGTAAGCTCTTCGGTGTTGATCGCTAAATAGTGTATTTAGCAAGGGAGGTAGTTTGCCAATACCAATTCCTTCAAACTTATCCATCAGTCCAATGGTGGATGTTCGTAAAAACGACCTCGTTACCCCACCTTCCGCCCCTTCAGTGATTGAAAGTCTAAGTGCAATCGATCCGCGGATTGCGCTCAATATGCCCATGCCCGTTGGGGATTCTGCAGCAGGAAATGCTGTTAGAACGGCTTTGCAAAATGGCAATCTGGCTGAATTGAAAACTTTACTTGAGTCAGGCGAGCCTAGTGTTCAGCAAGCAGTGTTACTAGAAATATCAAATCTTGCTTCAGGAAATTCGAGTTTGCCAGCTCAGCTCTCACAGGCAAACTTAACTAATTTGGTATCTGAGAATCTAAGCAAGATCGATAGTTTAGGAAGCGCCGCTTTGGGTCAATTGCTTTCTGACGTGTTGGTTGCTGATGTACCAGAATCAGCGCCCAGTTCACGCCAACAAGCCAGCTTAAACCCATCAAATAATGTGGTGGTGAGTTGGCCGGCAATAGATGTGGGTCATCTGACCCAAGATCCTAAAGCAGTGATGGGAGCCCTGTACCAAAGCTTGCAAGCTTCTGGTATTTTTGCAGCCGATCAGTTAAAGAGGGTGTTGTTTCCTGCGGGCAACTCTGATGACCTTAGCAATGCTTTTGCACCAACTGGTGTTCATCAACAGGCTAGTGAGTTAATCGCTCAATTGTCCAATAATGCGCCGATGGTTCAAGATTCAGTGCGCTTACTCTTGCGTGGCGATTTGTTATGGCAAGGTCAATTGATGCCTAATGTACAGGGCCGTTTGTACCGTGAGGATGCTTGGCGATCGGACCCTAGTCAGCCCAATCAATTAGAAAAAGGCTCTCGCATTACCTTGGAAGTGGGTCTTCCCAATCTGGGCCCTTTAAAAATTATTGGAACTCAGTTTGGAGAAAGCCTACAGTTGGTGATTCAGGCAGATTCAGCGGCGCAAGTAAGTCTGTCAAAGGCCTTTCCGAATTTAGAAGAACAATTACATGCGCATATTGATCCCGAAACTCGGGTTAGTTTGGGTCAAACTGGGGCATCTATCTGATGGAAGAAAAGAAGACGCTCAAAGCAGTTGCGCTCAAGTATGAGATGAATAGTGCTGCGCCTCGTATTACAGGACAAGGCGAAGGTTTCATTGCGGAAGCTATTTTGGCTAAAGCAAAGGAAATGGGAATTCCGACCAAAATAGAGCCTGAATTAGTAGAGTTCTTAATGCAACTCAAATTAAACGAACTAGTGCCCCCAAAACTGTACGCCGCAGTAGCAGAAGTACTTGCCTGGGCTTATGAGTTAGATGGTAAAACGCTCGAGAGACCTGTAAAAGATTAAACGCTCTGTAGCGAAATCTTGTTTATTGCAAGGGGTTAAATCAGGAATCGAGAAACGAAGCTCAGTGATCGCTATATCTTAGACTTGCAGATTGGTGACTTCTTTGTAGGCGTCAACTAGTTTATTTCGAACTGCAATCATGCCTTGTAGCGAAAGGTTGGCTTTTTGCAAAGAGACGATGACATCTTCCAGTGAAGTATCGGATGCACCGGTAGAAAATGATTGGGCTTTTGCTTGGGCGCTATTTTGTGCTGTATTGACGCTATCAATAGCATTTTTCAAAATGGCAGAAAAATCAACGCCATTGGCGCCTTGAGCATCTGCAGCGACAGGTTTACCACTGGCTGCAGCAGCAAGTGCTTGCATCCGGGTAATCATGGCATCTACGTTTGGAGTACTCATGGTCATATTATCCAACAAAATCAATCATTAATAAAGCCAGCTTCTTTGTAATATTTAAGCTTGTAGCGCAGTGCTCTTGCTGAAATCCCCAATATTTCTACTGCCTTGGTTCTGTTGCCATCCACTTTGGCCAAAACTTTCAGAATGTGCTCACGCTCTACTGAATCAATGTCTTGTCCAATCTCATCATTACTAGATGCAATATTTGTGCCACTTTTTGGGGCATCTATAGCGCTATCCAAGGCTGCATTTAAAGCCTCATGGGCCACTGGTGGCGTATCTATAGGGGCACTTTTTGCCTTTTCTAAAGAATGAATACTCATATCTTCTAGCTCTAAGTCTTCTGCCAAGATTTGGTCACCATCTGCTAGTAATACGGCTCTTTGGACAATATTCTCTAGTTCCCGAACATTTCCTGGCCAAGAATAGGTTTGCAGTAGTTTTTTTGCCCCTACGCTCAAGGTGAGCTGATCTCGACCAATATTGAGGCGATAGCGGGATAAAAAGAAATCAGCCAGGGGCAAGATATCGAGTGGGCGCTTAGAAAGCTCAGCTACATGAATGGGGAATACGGCTAATCGAAAGTAAAGGTCTTCCCGGAACTTACCACTTTTGACTTGCTCTTGGAGGTTGCGATTGGTAGCTGCGATCACTCTGACATCCGCTTGAATTAATTCGGTAGAGCCAATCCGCTCTACCATTTTGTCTTGTAGTACCCGCAGTAACTTCGCTTGTAAAGAGGCTGGCATTTCACCAATCTCATCTAAAAAAAGCGTGCCTTTATGGGCCTGCTCAAATTTACCAGTTTGAGCTTTGGTGGCCCCCGTAAAGGAGCCTTTTTCATGTCCGAATAAAATGGACTCAAGTAAGGTATCTGGAATCGCTGCGCAGTTAATCGCTACGTACGGGCCTTTTACTCTTTTTGAGTGCAGATGGATGTGACGCGCTACTAACTCTTTGCCAACTCCAGACTGGCCGGTTACCAAGACGCTTGTATCTGTTGCAGCCACTCTCTCGCAGCGAGCAAAGGTAGCAATGGTTTCAGGATCAGCGGCAATTAATTGATGCTCGGGCGCGCGTATTTCAGAGCCAACTAGTGGCGCGTCCTTAGCGGGAGCCACCAAAGCATTTACTTTCATGGATTCTGGTTGATAGCGCGCAATGATGTCAATGAGTTGTTGCGGCACAAAGGGCTTAATTAAAAAATCCCTTGCCCCAGCACGCAGCGCTTCTACAGCCAACTTGGCATCCGCAAAAGCAGTCATGATCACTACCGGAAGATCAGGACATTCTTTTTGCGCGATCTTGAGTAAATCTAATCCCGTCATTCCGGGTAATTTGTAATCCGTTACTAAAACTGTTTTCAGATCTGGGCGCAATAAGGGGATGACTGTCTCTGCTCTTTGGTGGGTCACAAAGTCGATCATATTCATCCGCAAAGTAACGGCAATCGCCTCTCTGAGGTCATCATCATCTTCGATCAAAATCACGGGAAATGGCTGTGGGTCGCTGGCACGCATAAAAGTTTTCTGACTTAATGATTTAAAGAGGGTTGGGCAAAAGGTAGGTTGATCTGAAAGATGGCACCTTGTTTAGAGTTCTCAGCGCTGATGCTGCCTCGAAAGCTCTCAATCGTATTTTTTGCAATCGAAAGACCAAGTCCAGTGCCATTAGCGCTGGTAGTAGAAAAGGGCTCAAATAAGGACTTGAGCATTTCTTTGGCGATGCCTGGACCTTGGTCAGAAATCGTAATGGTTAGCATGTGTTGATCACTTGTCGCTAGCATTTCGACTGTTTGATTGGTTTTAGAAACAGCTAAAGCGTTTTCGAGAATGGCAACAATGGCATTGGAGATTGCTTTGGGCTCTACCAACAAATTTCCGTTATTTACATTGCTGGCTGTGACAGATAGTTTGACTTGCTTGGACTCAAATAGAAACTGAATGCTTGCTTGTGCGTCTTCAATAATTTGGACCGCATTTACCAGCGTAGTCTTATTGGGTTTATTAGAAATAAAGCGCAGCATATCTTGCGAGAGCTTTTCTAAATCCAATAATTGTTTACGCAGGCGATCAGCAAATTCCTTAGAGGTGTCAGCGTTGATCTGCCCGTCACAAAGATGCGATGCATATAGCAGGGCAGTTGCCAGAGGCGTTCTAAATTGATGAGCTATACCAGCAGCCATACGACCCATTGCCGCCAATCGATTTTCTCGCTGCGTTTCTTCGTGCCGCAAAATATTGGTGGTGATATCTTGGATCTGAATAAAGCTACGCGGGCCTTCGTTGATACGAGCGACTTGTACAGTTTTTTGGATGCGTTTTTGGGCACCCTTTTGGGTAATGAGATATTCCCCTGGCGTGATAGAAGCTTGCCAATCGCTTGGAATTTCAAAAGTGGCCCCGGGTTTTAAATTGGGCAGAAAGATCAGTACTGCAGGGTTATGTAATAAAACAACTTCATTTTCCAGCAAGATAACCCCTGCTGGAATGGCATTTAAGAGAATCGCCAAACGTTGGTTAGATTTTTGGAGCTCGCTACTGAGTTGATTGATCTTTTCTTGAAGCGCAGTTTGTTGAGCTTCCAGTTTTTGGGATTCCGCATAAAAAATCGCAAAAGCCTCCTCGAGATGTTTGGTAGCATCTAATGAATCTTGCGGAGAAGGCAATTTGCCGGTTTTTGTGCTCAAGAAACGATTTTTTTAAGGGATGTGGTTTAGAGGCAATATTTGCCTCTTTTTGGTAAATATGGCTTTAGGATATCAACATTTAGGCAAAATAGGCAAAAATGTTCTATATATAGTGATATTATTATTTTTAGAAATTTCCCTGACATGACGGAATTGATCAAAATTGAGTGAAGAAACGCAACCGGGAATACAGGAAAGCGAGCGAGATGCGGCAGTAGTCAATATTGGCTCTGTTGGCGCCTCCACCTCAGCAACTCCTGTTCAAAGTCCTAGCGGTGGCGGTACAGCACTCCCCCAAAGTTTAGTAGGCCTACAAAATCGTTTTAAAGCGCTAAACGCTCAGCAACGCCTGATTTTGTTCGCCGCAGTGTTTTTGGTGGTTGCTGTAATGGTGTTTGTTTCGGTCTCTGGAAGAAGTAAAGACGACTATCGAATCTTGTTTTCGAGTATCAATGAGCGTGACGGGGCTGCCATCGTAGCGGCTTTGCAGCAGATGAATGTGCCTTACAAGTTTACTGAAGGCGGAGCAGCAATCCTAGTGCCTGAATCCGCTGTTTATGAGACCCGTCTTCGTTTAGCGGGTCAAGGGTTGCCAAAGGCAGGTAATGTCGGCTTTGAGCTGCTGGAAAACCAGAAAATGGGAACCAGCCAGTTTGTCGAGCAAGTGAATTACCAGCGTGGCCTAGAGGGTGAGTTAGCTCGTAGCATCAGCTCCTTAGCCCAAGTTAAATCCGCAAGGGTGATGCTGGCAATTCCCAAGCAGACCGCTTTTATGCGCGAGCAGGAAAAGCCTACCGCTTCCGTCATTGTGACGATGCATCCTGGAAGATTTTTAGATCCCCAGCAGGTAGCGGCTATCACGAATTTAGTGGGATCTTCGGTTCCAAATCTGGGTCCTGCCAATGTCACCATAGTTGATTCGGAAGGCAGTTTGCTTGCGCCAAATGCACAGCGCCTAGCTGGTTTAGACAGCACGCAACTCAAATACGTTGCCGAGCTCGAAGGCGCTCTTTCAAAGCGGGTACAAGCAATTTTGGAACCTGTTACTGGTAAAGAAAATGTTCGAGCCCAGGTAACGGTCGATATGGATTTTGGTGAGTTAGAGAGAACCGAAGAAACCTTTGGTCGTAATTCGCCACCAAATCAATCTTCGATTCGAAGCCAACAAACCAATGAGGCTGCCACGCCAAGCTCGACAACGTCAGGTGTGCCTGGCGCTTTAACCAATCAAGCGCCAGGGGCTGGGCAAGCACCGATTAATACCCAAGCAGCTGGCGGTGCAGCAGGGCCCCAAAACCTTAACGCACCTCCAACAAGTTCAGGCTCGAGTGCCAGTAATATTAAAAAAGACGCGACGATTAATTATGAGCTTGACCGCGCCATTCAGAGAATTAAGTCTGAAAAAGGGCAAGTCAGAAGAGTTTCTGCTGGCGTTGTGGTGAACTATAAACAGCCCCTTGGCTTGGATAAGGATGGCAAGCCCCGTAAGCCGATTCCTTATAACACTAAAGAGCTTGATCAAATCAATAATTTGGTGAGGGATGCTGTTGGTTTTTCAGAAAAGCGTGGGGATAGTGTCAGCGTTGCCAATATTCCATTTAAGGTTGAGGTAAGTGATGAACCCCCGTTCTACAAGCAAGCTGGGATCATTGAACTAAGCAAAGAGTTCTTCAAGTTCGCCATTATTCTGGGTTCACTCAGCCTCATGTTTTTTGGAGTTGTGCGTCCATTGCTCTTTCCTCCGAAAAAGGATGAAGTTTTGGAAGAGCAGCGTATTGAGGAAGAGTTTGACGAGAAGATTAAAGCGGAGATGGCACAGATGGATCCTCGGGCGCGTGAAAAGCGTCGTATGGAAGTTGAGTTGTTGCGTGAACGCCAGCGTGCTGCAGAAGAAGAAGAGCGTGCTAGAGCTGAGGAAGAGAAAAAACGGTCTGAGGAAGAGAAAAAACGGATCGATGAAGAGAAGAAACAAGAGTACGAGGACCTGCTTCAGTACGCTAAGGACTTTGTGGAAAATAATCCTAGAGCAGTTTCTGCAATCTTCAAAGAGTGGCTGTCTGAAGATGCGGCTAAGCAAAATGCAGGCGCAGCTGAAGCTGCCGCACCTGCCGGTTAATATGAGGAGAATCTGTTTTGGCTGATGAAGCTCCCGTAGAAAAAACGCTATCGATAGCAGATGCTCTGAAAGAGGGAGTCAAGTCTGCCCCTGCTGGTGGCACCATCTCTTTTGATGACTTGGACGGTGCTTCACGTGCTGCGGTTGTCCTTTTGGCTGTTGGCGCTGAGTCTGCAGCGAATGTGATGAGGGGCATGACGCCTTTTGAGGTGCAACGACTCTCAGGAAAGATGGCCGTAGTGCGCTCCTTAAGTAGAGACTTAGTGCTGGAGGTATTGCGGCAATTTAAGGATGTCACCGCCAACAATACGCAAGTTGCATTTGATACCGATGACTTCATGCAGAACATGCTTACCAAGGCAATGGGTGCAGAAGGTGCTTCAGATCTATTAGGCCGCCTTGAAAATACGCTTGATATGTCTGGTATCGAAACACTCAAGCGCATGGAATCTGACGTGCTTTACGAGCTCATTAAAAATGAGCATCCACAAATCATTGCAACGGTGATGGTCTTCTTGGATCCTACTCAGGCTTCTGCCTTGCTCAAGTTATTTGCTGATGAATTACGAAACGAACTCATCTTACGTATTGCTCTGTTGGAAAAAGTTCAACCTGCAGCTCTGAAGGAGTTAAACGAGGTGATGTCTCGTTCAGCAGGCCCAGACTCAGACTTCCGTCGCAGCAGCGTGGGTGGTGTAGTGCCTACCGCGGAGATTTTGAACAACCTCTCCGGCGGCTTGGATAAACAAGCCTTGGAAAACATCCGAAAATATAGTGGTGAGTTGGCCGATGCTATTCAAGAAAAGATGTTTGTCTTCGAAGACTTCTTGGAGCTTGAAGATCGTTCATTACAGACTTTAATGACAGAGGTTCCACAGGAAACATTAATCATTGCATTAAAAGGCGCAAGTCCGAAGTTGCGCGAAAAAATCTTCAAAAATATGGCGAAGCGCTCTGCCGATACTGTGCGTGAAGATCTTGAAACAAGACCGCCTGTGAAGGTCATTGAAGTTGAGACAGCCCAAAAAGATGTCATTGCAATCGCTCGCGCCTTGAGTGAAGAAGGTCGAGTCAATATGGAGAGAGGTAAGTCCGCTGATGCCTTCCTCTGATGAGGACTCCTTGCTAACGCGATGGGAGCCACCTTCTTTTGACCCTCCTAAACCTCCTAAGCCACCTAAGGTGGCTCCGATTCATTACCCCACCGTTGAAGAAGTTGAAGCGATTCGACATGATGCTTATGAAGAAGCCTATGAACTTGGTTCTAATGAAGGCTTTGTAGAAGGACGAACAGCTGGTTATGACGAGGGCAAGACAACTGGTTATGACGAGGGATATAAAGCGGGGTATCAAGATGCAGAGCAAGAGACGCTTCGTTTGCAAAATGCTTTGGGGCAACTTTTAGAGTCGCTTGTTGGGATGCCCGAAGCAATTGCCGCACCTTTAACCCAGTTCAGTTTTGAAATTGCCTCTCGTTTGAGTGCAAATAGTTCAATAGAGCGCGCTCCCTTTGTGATGGCGGTGCAAGAAGCGTTGATGCGTTTGCCACGACCAGGTGAAAATCTCTATCTGCGTTTGCGTTCTGAAGAAGTGGACACTTGGAGAAAGATTGTTGAGGACCCAGGTTTGCCATTTAATTGCACGATTTTAGTAGATGCTGATGTTCGTCCTGGGCATGCTTATGTCGAGGTGAGTGGTGCTCGTATTGATGTTGGGGTTGAGGCACGCATGGCATTAGTGAGGACAGCCTTGGGTTTGGATGGCTCAGTTGCTCAAGATGACAAAGTGGTTGATCAAAAAATCACACCAACACTTTTGGAAGATGAGTCTATTGGAGAGGTGCAAGCTGCTGATGAATCTTCTGCTGAAGAAGATCATGATTTTGCGGACGATACTAGTAGCGATTCTGAAATGGATGTTGAAACAGATTCCGAAACAGAGTCTGATGATCATCCAATCAATCCTGATGATCAGGTGCAGCCAGAGTGAGCGTGTTACAACCTCAGGAATTGGTAAGTCAGTTAGAGTTGCGTCGCCAACACTTGATGCAAACTCCTTACTCCATTCGAGAGGGAAAATTAAAGCGCGTCTCTGGAATTGTCTTGGAGGTTGAAGGCCTACCAATGAGTATTGGATCGGGCGCTACCATCTTGTCCGAGCTAGGCGGCAAGACCTACGATGCAGAGTGCATTGGCTTTAATGGCGCAATTACTTATTTAATGCCGATTGATGCGATGGAAAATATTTCACCGGGGGCGCTAGTGTATCCAGCAAATACGCCATTTAACTCTGGAGCAGGTTATATCTCTAGTAGCGTGGGTGAACCCCTGACGATTGGTGAGAGTTTGCTCGGTAGAGTAGTTGATGGTTTGGGTCGACCTATCGATGGCAAAGGATATGGTGAAAAACAATTTTCACCCATCATTCAAAGAATGTTAAATCCCTTGGATCGAACACCTATTCATGAACCTTTGGATGTGGGTATTCAAGCTGTGAATGGTTTGTTAACAGTGGGCCGTGGTCAACGCGTCGGAATATTTGCGGGATCTGGAGTCGGTAAAAGTGTTTTATTAGGAATGCTTGCGCGCAATTGCGTTGCTGATGTGATTGTGATTGGCCTAGTTGGTGAACGCGGTCGTGAAGTACGCGAGTTTTGTGAAGATACTTTGGGGCCAGAATCATTTAAGCGTGCGGTTGTTGTAGCAGCGCCTGCTGATGCTTCTCCCTTAGCGCGCTCAAAAGGAGCGTCCTACGCAACCGATGTTGCGATTTGGTTCCGAGATCAAGGCAAGCATGTGGTTTTGATTGTTGATTCACTCACTCGTTACGCAATGGCTTTGCGTGAAATTGGCCTAAGCTTAGGAGAGGCTCCAGTAGCACGAGGCTACCCTCCTAGCGTATTTGCACGCATGCCAGAGTTAGTTGAGCGAGTCGGAAATGGCGCCAATCCTGATGGTTCAATCACTGCTTTTTATACCGTCTTACTAGAAGGTGATGACACCAATGATCCAGTTGCTGATACCGCACGCGGTATTTTGGATGGCCACTTCTTCCTTTCTAGAGAATTAGCTGATAGCGGGCACTACCCAGCCATTGATGTGGAGAAATCAATTTCTCGGGTGATGCCAAAAGTGGTGTCAAAAGAGCATTTACTCTCCGCTAGAAGAATGAAGCAGCTATACAGTCGGTATATGCGGGGAAGGGACTTGGTCTCGATGGGTGCTTATATTGCGGGCAGCGACCCGGAATTAGATGCTGCTTTGCAAGCTTGGCCCAAAATTCAGGCTTTCCTGCAGCAAGATGCTGATGTAGCGGTTCCCATAGATCAAACAGAGACTTTGTTAGCTGAAATTAGCCCGCCCAATCTATAAAGCTTATGAATGCTATAGAGCTCCTTCATCGCTTAGCCAAAATACGAGAAGATCAGGCTATGGCACGGGCAAAGCGCGTTGCTAGTCAGGTAAATCAGCAAAAAGCCTTTAAAGATCAAGTACTTGACTATGCAAAAGATTATGAGGCTCAATTACTTGCTGGTGGCAAAGGCGGATCTTCAGTGGCATTCATTCAGGATGCCAATGCCTTTAGAGAGAAGCTACTGCATAGCGCTATAGAGATGGATGGTCAAATTCAAGGTATGACAAAGGCTTCTGAGGAAACCTTAAAAGTAGCTACTTTAGCCAGAATGCGCACTCGGGGGCTATCTAAATTAGTAGACAAAATGCACCTCGAGGCCAAAAGAAAGCAGGCTAAAGCAGAACTTAGCCAATTTGAAGATAACTTCTCAGCAAGGCTGAGTTTCAAATCTGGCACGAAAGATGCATAGTTGGTAGTGTTCCTTTTGGAGAATGCATGCCAACAGTTAGTCAAATACAGATGCAAGCAGTAAATAGCCCCATCACTGAGGCTATTGCGCTACCGGGTAGTCTTGCCGGCAGCGCTGCTGCGCCTGCTGGTTTTGATACTTTCTTGGCATCCCTGAACCAAAAGATGGTGGCACGCTTGGATGGGCGTTCAAATTCTGATAAATCAGCGAGCCCTAAAGCGGATTTAGGCATTCTGAATATGCAAAATTTGCCACAATTTGCTGGTCAAACAAAAAAATCTGCAAAAATTACCGATTCTATGCAGTTATTGGCAGCTCAGCTAGCTGCACAGGGCCTCATTAATCCTGCCTTAGCCCAGTCTGCAGTAGCCAACCCATTGCAAAATAGCGGTAATGGCGTCAATGCAATAGATTCATCCGGTTCGTTATCAGGCCTAAATTTACTTAACGGACTGGGTTTAAATGGTCAAAATATCGATCCACAGCAAAGCCGATTAATGACCCAATCGCTTGCTAAAGCGATGAAGGACTCAGGCCAGGCCAATGACCTAGGGACTCAAAATTCACAAGTAATGCAACTAATGCAAATGTTGCAACAAGCTAAACCCGTGAACGCGGCTCAAGCCAGTGCCTTAGAGCAGTTAAAGGGCTTAGTGAACCAAGCAGCTCAGGCAGCTCAGGCAGCCCCTCAGCAAGCACCTACCATCACACTGACCCAAG